>DNAU01000259.1:14821-14977 GCA_003491925.1 Chloroflexota bacterium | reverse complement strand
TACCACCTGGGCAACCTCTACGTGAAGTTCGGCATCGCCGACGAGGGGGATCGGCGCCGGGTGCGCCTCGCCAACGAGGCGATCCGGCGGGGAGCGGTGGCCCTCTCCGCGATGATCTCCGGCAGCCACGGGCCCGGCGGCACCGAGGCCACGCCC
>DNAU01000259.1:0-14767 GCA_003491925.1 Chloroflexota bacterium | reverse complement strand
CGGCGGCACCGAGGCCACGCCCGGAGAGGATCCGCAGCACGCCGGGAGGCGGTGACGCCCGACGCTCAGCGCGACCGGGTCAGCGCAGGCGGGGGCCCGCCGTCCGGCCGGCGGGCTGCCCGGCAACGTGCGCCGCGCGCACCGGGGTCGCCCGGGGTCCCGCGGACGCCACCCGCCGCCCGGTGCCGGGGGCCCGGGCCGCCGCCCATAGGGAGGCGATGAGGGCCGACGCGGAGGCGGGCCGCCGGCTCGGGTCGACCGCCAGCCCGGCCCTGAGCTCGGCCTCGAGGGCGGTGGCGAGGTCGGGATCGATCCGCCCCCAATCGGGCGCCTCGGCCAGCCGGGGTGGATGGCCGGTGAGGAGGGCGAGGGTGGTGGCGGCAAGGCTGAAGACGTCCGAGGCGGGGGTCGGCGGCGCCCCGGCCAGCATCTCGGGGGCCATGAACCCGGGGCTGCCCACCACCTGGCGCGTCCCGCCGGCGTCGCCGGCTTCCCGGGGGAGCTCGTGGCGCTGCGAGATGCCGAAGTCGACCAGGATGGCGCGGCCCTCCGGCCCCGCGGTGAGGATCACATTGCCGGGCTTGACGTCACCGTGGACGGTCACCGGGTTCTGGCCGTGGAGGTGGTCGAGAACCTCAGCGACCTGCCCCATCCACTCGAGCACCGCCTCCAGGGGGAGGCCAGGGTCCCCCTGCTCGGCCAGCAGCCGGTCCAGCGGCGTCCCGTCGATCCAGTCCATGACCAGGTAGTAGCGGTCACCCACGATGAAGTCCTCGCGGACCACGCTGGCGTGGGGGTCAGGCGTCATCCGGAGCAGGACGCTCGCCTCGTTGAGGACGTCGCGGCGGCGAGCGAGGTCGTGGGGATCGATGCGCCTCACCTTGATCGCCACCTGCCGGGAGTGCAGGTGGTCGAGGGCGCGCAGCACCTGGCCCTCCCCGCCGCTGCCGATCACCTCCAGGATCTCGTAGCGGCCACGCAGGCGCCGGCGCAGGCGGGTTCCCACCACCGGCACGGCGTCCCGGGCCACGGTCGGGGCGGCCCCTCCCGGCCCCGACGGCGGCGAGGCGACCGCTCCCACGCCCGGGCCCGCGTCTGCACCCCACCCACGCCGATGGGTGGGCTCGAGGGTGACGAGCCCGGCGCCGGCCCGCTGCAACCGCCTGCCGGCACCGGCGACGACCAGGGCGCGGCGCGGGTCGGCGACCGCCAGCAGCAGCACCAGCCCCGCCGCCAGCGCCAGGGAGGGCACCAGCCATGCCGGTCCCAACAGCCCCGTCCCGGTCGCCGCCCCGGTTCCCGCCGGCTCGGTGACCACGATCCCCATCACCCAGCCAGGGAGGGAGACGCCGTCGTAGCCGGCCACGGTGCTGACCCCGCCGGCGGTGTAGCTGGTCGCCCCGGAGCCACCGGTGAGAGCGGCGGTCACCGCCGGGGAGGCGACCCGGGTGCGGAGCGCCCCGTCACCGATCATGGAGGCGGCGGTGAGGCCGGCATGCTCCGTGGTGGTCATCGCCGAGCTGTAAAGGAGGAGGCCGCCGGGGAGAACCACCTGGACCTGCTCGCCCGCGGTCGCGGGGGGATCCACGGAGCTCAACAGGTTGGCCACCTGGCTGGCCTGCAGGCCGCCGACCAGGGCGCCGTCGAAGGTGCCGGTGGTCGCCAGCCGGGCGACGTACCACTGCAGCGAGCCGCCGACCTTGCTGATCGGGGTGATCAGCGGGGTCGCGCTGAGGTTCGCGAGCCACGATGCCCCGGTGAGATCCAGCCCGGCGCCCCCGCTGGCGGCGATCACCCGGCCGCTGAGATTGGTCAGCTCGAGCACGGTGAAGTCCCCGGTGGGGGTGAGCAGGGTCTGGAAGGTGTCGGCGAGCTGGGGCGGCGTTTCTGCCGAGGCACCCACGATGGCCGCCGCGTACTCGTTCATCTCCTGGTCGACCTGTCCGATCCAGGCGGAGAGGCGGCTGGTCGCCGCCACGGCCACGCCCTGGGCGGCCGCCTGGGTCGCGCTGGTCGCCACTGACCCGGTGGCAACCGCGCGGGCCACCCCGAAGGCGCCCACGGCCACCAGCACGAGCGCCAGCAAGCCGAGCAGCCACCGAGAAGAAGCCGGCGCACGGAGCCGGCTCGGCCGATGCTCTACCACACCCCCGGTGGTGGCAATGCGGGTCACCACGTCTTGATTGTAGGCGGACGTCGGCGAAAGGTCCCGTGGCACGACGGGGCAAAGGTCCTGATGTGCCAGAGATTTCTCCTCGATGGACGGGGGTTCGCGGACACTGACGGGGTCACGGAGGCGCCCCGCAATTCGTGCAACCGCTCTCACCCTTCGCGTTGCGGCGGCGCGATGGGCGGACAGGGAGACGTCCACGTGCGTTCGAGGTCAGTCGCACCTTAAGGGGCAGACGCGCTAGGCGCGCGGAGAGACCCGAGCGCCTGGGGCGGTCCAACGTGCAGGCAGGCGGACCTCGTCATGGAGGCACGGACGGAGCCGACCGGGATGCCGGTGGCCCTGCAGGGAAAGGAGACACCTGTAACTCATGACGTCACCGTCACCCATTGGACACTGGTTCCGGGAGTCGCGTCCCTTCGCTGACGCCAGATGGCCAGTGCCGCCGCACCAACCGATGGCCGTCCTCGAGGCACACGAGGCGGGCGACCACAACCTTCGCCGGGCGATGCGCCCCAGCTCGGTTGCAGTCGCTGCCTACGGCCTGGGGCCGTTCGCCCTGGGGATCGCCGCCGACGTCGCCGTGGGCCTGCGATCGCTGGATACAGCAGTGGAGGTTGTATCGGGAGTCGAAGCACAGGGACGGCGATGCCTTCCACTGGCCATGGACGTGCTCGACCTCGACCAGGTGCACTCCGCGGTGCAGGAGGCAGCCTCCGAGATGGGGCGCCTCGACATCCTGGTCAACAACGCGGGCCTCGGTCCATCGAACCTCGCGATGGATGTGACGGTCGAGGACTTCGACCTCACCGTCGATGTCAACCTCAAGGGGACCTTCTTCGCCAGCCAGGCTGCCGCTCGAATCATGATTCGGCAAGGATCCGGACGAATCATCAACCTCAGCAGCCAGGCCGGATTCGTGGCGCTGCCCACGGAGTCTGTGTACTGCATGACCAAGGCGGCCATCGCTCATCTGACCAAGTGCCTGGCTGTCGAGTGGGGTACCCACGGCATCACCGTCAACGGGGTGGCGCCCACGTTCATCCGCACTCCTGGCACGAAGGCCGCGCTGAGTGACACGGCCTTCGAACGTGACGTGACCGAGCGCATCGCCGCCCTGCACCGCATTGGGGAACCCATGGACGTGGCGGGTGCGGTGGTCTTCCTCGCCTCACCGGCCGCGTCACTCATCACTGGTGAGACGATCCTCGTCGACGGTGGATGGACCGCCCGCTGAGCTAGTAGCAGCGTGCTCGGCGGCCTCAGGAGTGGGACGAGCTGGGGGCACCAGGTGACTGCCGGTGTGTCCCGCCGTCGTCGGTGCGGTACAGCGTCGAGATCCCGACGACCCACTCGTGCTGATTCTCCAGGACGTCGGAGCCCAGCAACGTCTGGTGGGGATCAAGCAGCACTTCCCAAGTGCCAAAGCGCGTTGAAGGCCGGCAGATGGGGGCCGAACAGGCGAACTCGACGAATTCACCCTTCAGGCTACAATCGAGCGGTGCGCGGCAGGGCTCGGGACATCGTCGGCATCGCCGGGGCGGTAGGCCTGACGGGGGCGGTGGCGGTGGCCGGCGGCGTCGCCGGAGACTTTCGCTCTGCATGGTATGCCGAGCTTCGCAAGCCAGCCTGGCAGCCATCAGGCGCGACCATCGGTGCGGTCTGGTCCGTGCTCTACGCGACCATCGCGGCCGCCGGTTCCCTGCTTTGGCTCGAGCGGCGGCGCGCTAGCCGCGCTCTCCTCCCCCTCTTCGTGGCCCAGTCGCTGCTCAACGCCGCCTGGACACCTCTGTTCACGCGTGCCAAGCGGACGGACCTCGCCACTGCGGAATGCGCACTACTCACCGCCGTCAACGCGGGCCTCGTTGCCCAAGCATGGAAGGTACGGCGCCCGGCTGCGCTGCTGCTGCTTCCCTACCTGGGCTGGAGCATGTTCGCAACCTTCCTGAGCTGGACCATCCACCGCCTAAACCGCTGAGCGGCGCCCGTGTAGCGATCGCGTCTTCTGCTCCACATAGCGGCTCTCGGCTGCTGCTTGGTCAATCGGACGGTGTGACGGGTCTGAGTCCATGGCATTGTGAGCTTCTCGCCGATGATCCGGCCAAACACTTCGACCGCGACAATGAGCTCGCTCTCGCGCTCAGCGCGCCCCGTGTACCTCCGACAGCCGCCGCTCCCGGTGTAGGAGACAGTGGACGCGGGACTGCGAGAGACGGCGGGGGCACGCTGTCCGCCGCCGGCTCGCTGACCGCATCACCCCCGGCCGCGACATTGAACGAGCCTCCGAGCGCTGGAGGGGCTATGACGAACCTGGCTGACACATCCCCGGAAGCTGGCTCCCACGAGAGCCCCTCGGGCAGCGTGTCACGCGGGCTGGTCCTCGTGCTGGCGAGGCCGTGCGGGCTGGCGGTCGCCAACCTCTACTACGCGCAGCCCCTCCTGCACGAGCTGGCGGTTGCCTTCGGCGCCTCCCCGGCGGGCGCGGGCCTGGTGGTCACCGTGACCCAGGCCGGCTACGCGGTCGGTCTGCTCTTCCTGGTGCCACTCGGGAACCTCCTGGAGCGCCGCTCTCTCGTGGTCATGGTGCTCGGGGCGGCCGCGGCCTCCCTGGTGGGGTCTGCCCTCGCCGGCAGCTTGGCCGTCTTCGAGGCGGCGGCGCTGGCCGTCGGCTGCACCTCGGTGGTGGCCCAGGTGCTGGTTCCAATGGCCGCCGAGGGGCGGGCCTGCACGACGGCCTCCTCGCCGCGTTCCGAGGGCGACCAGCCGGCCAGGCGAGCGCCGGCACGAAGGAGAGCCGCGAGCCCACCTCGAGGACACCCCGACCGCGCCGTCCCCGCGGGCCGGCACCGAGCAGCCCGGAGCACCAACCGCTGACCTCGCGCCGATCCAGGCCGGCTGCGCGGGCCATCGGCTCGCCCTGGCTGCGCCCTTGCCAACCCGAATCCAGAATCCCAGCGTCAGACGTGTTGACGACAGGTCTCTAGTACGATGAAGCTACGCAGCATGAGGGCGGAAACGGAGAGAGCGTTGCGCTGGCAGGCTGGGGACATGTCGCACAACCCGGGGAGTCAGCTGATGCCGGTGCTCGCGGCACAGGAGCGCCTGCTTGGAATGGTTGCGCCACGAGCCACGACGGAGCAGCTCGTGCCCCTCGACCGAGCTCGGGGGCGAGTGCTATCGCGACCGGTGATCGCGAAGTGGGCGCTCCCCGGCTGTGACAACTCCGAGATGGACGGCTTCGCGGTTCGCGCAGACGACTGTGCCTCAGCGTCGCCCACAACCCCGGTGTCGCTCCCACTGGCCGGTGACGCGCGGGCGGGGGCGGTCATCGGGGAACTGGCCCCCGGCACAGTCGTCGCAGTCGCCACCGGGGCTCCCGTACCCCTTGGCGCCGACGCTATCGTGCCGGTCGAGGACACCGGTCAGGATGGCGAGAGTTCCGTTCTGGTTTTCGCCGCGCCGCGACCAGGACAGCATGTTCGACGTGCCGGGGAAGACCTCGAATCGGGAGAGGCGATGCTCCCCCTGGGTCGCCGGCTGCGCCCGGTGGACATCGCGGCCTGCGCAGCCGTGGGAGGCTCCTCCGTCTGGGTCCGACGGCGTCCTCGGGTCGCCGTCCTGTCGGGGGGCGACGAGCTGGTGCCCGTGGGTGCAGTGCCGGCGCCCCACCAGGTCACCGACAGCAACGCGGCGATGCTGGCTGCCGCGATCGACGAGGCAGGAGGCGAGGTGATCGCCCTCGGCATTGCCGGGGACTCTCCCGACACCTTGCGGGAGCGGCTGAATGGCACCAGCGGGTGTGATCTGATCATCACCAGTGGCGGGGTTAGCGTTGGCCGGTACGACTACGTCAAGCAGGTGGTGGGCGAGCTGGGAGCGATCGAAGCATGGCGCCTGGCGGTGCGTCCCGGCAAGCCACTCCTCATCGGCAGGGTCGGCGACGTGCCTATGCTCGGGCTGCCGGGGAACCCAGCCAGCGCCGCGGTGACTTTCGAACTCTTCGGTAGGCCAGCGCTGCTCGCGCTCCAAGGCGCCACCATCGTCCACCGCCGACGTGTCGCGCTTCGAGTTGGGCAGGACCTGGAGACCCCAGCGGATCTGGAGACCTACCTGCGCGTCCGCCTCACCGACGCCAGCGACGGGGTTCCCGTCGCCACCCTGAGTGGCGGCCAACGCTCATCGATGCTGCGATCCCTCGCCGACGCCGACGCTCTGCTCATGGTGCCCGTCGGCGTGGCGCGGGCTCCCGCTGGGGCGGTGCTCACCGGTCTGGAGCTCGAATGATCCGATGAACAGGAGCCGGTCGGATGCGGTGCGGGTTCTGTGCTTCGGTGCGCTGCGGGAGCGCCTCGGGGCGGAGATCCTGGTCCGAGAGAAGGTGACGACGGTCCTCGACCTCTGGTCGATGGTGGCGCGTGACCACCCTGATCTTCGGGACCCACGGGGACGGGTCAGAGCGGCCCGAAACCTTGCGTACTGCGACTGGCAGACGCCGGTCGAGCCCGGAGACGAGGTGGCGTTCATGCCTCCGGTGACCGGTGGGTCGACGAGCGAGGATGCGGGACCCCGACTGCACGTGGCGCTGGTCACGGACCCCATCGACCTCACTCGTCTTGTAGCGGAAGTGCGAGGCGACGGCGACGGCGCCATCGCGGCCTTCATCGGTGCGGTGCGTGGCACGAGCCAGGGCAGCCCGGTGCATAGGCTGGACTACGAGACATACCTGCCGATGGCGGACCGAGAGTTGCGCCGCATCGGCACCGATGTGACAGAGCGTCATGGCCTCAGTGGCATAGCCCTGGTCCACCGGGTCGGTTCGCTGCTCGTCGGCGAAGTGAGCGTGGCCGTGGCCGCGGCGGCGCCGCATCGGCGGGCGGCTCTGCTGGCCTGCGCGGAGGCGGTGGAATCCCTCAAGCGCGATCTGCCGGTATGGAAGCGCGAGCATCACCCGGACGGAGCACGCTGGGTGAGCGCCGGGGACGTCGGCGGCGCCTCGCAGCCGCACGCTGCCGCTTCCCTTGTCGGACCCGGGCGTCCCGGCACGGAAGCGAATGCGGATGCCCTCGGTGGTGAGCCGATGGCTGCGCCTGCTCTCGACCTCCTCTCCCACCTGGGCCCATCCGGCTCCTTCCGGATGGTGGACGTCAGTGACAGGCCGCCGACGCTCCGCGCCGCCAAGGCCGAGGCGATGGTGCATTTCGGCGACCCAGCCACGCTGGCGGTCCTGCGCCACGGCGCACCGAAGGGCGACGTGCTCGCCGCGGCGCGCCTCGCCGGGATCATGGGCGCCAAGCGCACGCCTGAGCTGATCCCGCTCTGCCACCCGCTTCCCCTCACCCACCTGGACGTCCAGGTGACGGTCGAGGAGCTCCCACCCGGGGTCCGCATCGTGAGCTTCGCTCGCTGTGCTGCGTCGACCGGCGTCGAGATGGAGGCCCTGACCGCCGCCACGGTCGCCGCCCTGACTGTCCTTGACATGCTGAAATCCGCGGATCCGTGGATGACCATCGACTCGGTGCGACTGCTCAGCAAGAGCGGCGGCCGCAGCGGCGATGTCCAACGCCCGCGATGAGATGGCGGGCCTCAGTCATCACGGTGAGCGATAGCCGGGCACGAGGCGAGACCGCGGATGACCCGAGCGGTGACCTGATCGTCGGCCGTCTCGCGGAACTGCCTGCCGACATCATCGACCGCCGCTTGGTGCCGGACGAGATCGAGGCCATCCGGGAGGCTCTACGGGCTGTCGTGGCGCGCGTGCATCTGGTCGTGCTCACCGGCGGCACCGGGCTCGCTCCCCGCGACGTCACGCCGCAGGCGATCTCACCCCTGCTCGAATACGAGATCCCGGGCATGACCGAAGCAATGCGCCGCGACGGCCTTCGCAGCAACCCCCACGCCATGCTATCGCGACAGTTGGCGGGGGTCATTCAGGGCCGACTCGTGATCGCGCTTCCGGGTAGCCCAGGGGCCGTTGACCAAGGGCTGAAGTCAGTCTGGAGAGCGCTGCCCCATGCTCTGCTGCTCCTCGCCGGCGATACCGCTCACGGGAAGCATCACCCGCCGACGTAGGACATCTCGATCCGCCGCAACGAGGAGGTGAGGGACGCTCTCACCTCGGAGTAGTGATCGGCGCGGCGTTGCCAGAGCGTGCTCACCAGCTGTCGCAGCTCATCGTCGCCGGCGCCACCCCGGAGCGGCCCGCGAAGATCCAGCCCGGAGACCGCGAAGAGGCAGGTGTACAGATGTCCGTCCGAGCCAAGCCGAGCCCTGGTGCAGTCGCCGCAGAAGGGACGGCTCACCGAGGCGATGACACCCACCTCCCCGCGCCCGTCAGCGAATCGGTAACGCTGGGCGACGGCGCTCGGCTCGCGAGCCTCCTCGACCAGTGGGTGCTCCCGGCTCACCACGTCCAGGATCTCCTGAGCGGTGACCACGTCTTCGCGCCGCCAGCCGTTGGACGACCCGACATCCATGTACTCGATGAAACGAAGGACCAGCCCGCCGGAGCGGGCGAAATCAACCAGTCGGAGGACGCTACTCTCGTTCACCCCTCGCCGGATCATGCAGTTGAGCTTGATGGGATGAAGGCCCGCCGCCTGAGCGGCGGCGATCCCCTCCAGCACCGCACCGAGATCAACCCGCGAATCGCTCATCGCAGCGAAAATGGCGGGGTCGAGAGAGTCGAGGCTGACGGTGAGTCGGCCGAGCCCGGCGCGTGCCAGAGGGCCCGCCAACCTGCGGAGCAGGGCTCCGTTGGTGGTGAGGGCGAGGTCCGGGATGGCGAGAGCGTGCAACCGGCGCACGATCTGAACGAGGTCGGGACGGAGCAGCGGCTCTCCCCCGGTGAGGCGGATCTTGGTCACACCCAGGGAGACGAAGACACTGGCGAGCCGAACGATCTCGTCGGCGCTCAGCTGCTCACCGACGGGGAGGAATCGGTGGCCCGGACCGTAGTGGCTCCGGGGCATGCAGTAGGGACAGCGGAAGTTGCAGCGATCGGTGACCGATATGCGCAGGTCGCGGAGCGGGCGATCCAGGGAATCATGGAGAGGCGCAGGACGGCTCCCACCGTCGGGCGAGAATGCGCCTTCTCCGTCTGAGGCACGACGATACGCGGCAGCAGTACTCATCGTTGGCTCATTCGGTGGCTGCATGGCGCAGAGAAACCATCATAGCGGAGCCGCGGTCCAGCGCCGCCAGCCGCGATCCAACCCGCGCTCCCGCCTACCGACGCTAGGGGAAGATCGGCGAGGTGGTCCGGAGCCGGGCAACGGAGGCGAGCTCCGGCAGGGTGGGGGGGCACTTCACGAGCGACCGACCACCGCTCGCTGGGGGGCTTGTGCTATCACTGTGGGGATGGCCAGGGAGAAGGATCTCACGCTGGGCGAGGCGGCGCGTGCGATCGGGGTCAGTGTGGACACTCTTCGTCGCTGGGACCGCGCCGGGAAACTGCGCACCCACCGCGACCTGGACAATCGCCGCCTGGTGCCTGCCAGCGAGGTGCGGCGCCTCAGAGCCATTCCAGAGCGCCACCGTACGGGCGCCCGTATGTCCGCTCGCAACCGCATGCTGGGTCGGGTGCTCTCGATCGAGGCCGACGGGGTGATGGCACTGGTCGAGATCGAGGCCGGTCCGTACTTGCTCACTGCGGCGGTGACCCGAGACTCCATCGAGGAACTGGGCCTTCGCGAGGGGGACGAGGTGATGGCCTTGGTGAAAGCGACCTCGATGATGATCGAGAAGACCTGATTGCTCGGCTCCGGAAGCTCATAGCGGGCGCGGCCGCACTCCGTCGTCCTGGCATGTGCGGTGCTGCCGTCGGGATGGGTTCGCACGGCGCCTCGGGTCGGGAGATGCGAAGCCGCCGCGGAGCGAATCGCTCGGTCAAGGAAAGCGCCAAACATCCTGGCACCTGCGGGCGCCCGATGGCGCCATCGCCCGCTATATGGACAGCAACTGTTATATGGACAGCAACTGTCCGAAGTGCGGACACATATGCAACCTCGAGCCCATCACTCGTGGAATCGGCATTTACGCCTATGCTAGACTTATGCACCGTCAGGTGATGGCTATCGACGATGACCACGACGGAGGTGAAGTTCATGGATGTCTGTGGGTCGAGATGCGCGGTCGTGCTCACCGTATTGGTGGCGTCGGTCGCGGTGGGCTGCGGGGCCAGCAGCGCCGTCTCATCCAGCCCCACAGCGTCTCCGAGCGCAGGGACCCCCAGCCTGGCCAACGTGGTGAGCGCCGGCTCGCTCCAGCTGCTGATGGACAAGTACATGGGCCCGTCGTTCATCGCGCAGACCGGCGACGAGTATCAGAATCAGTCGGCTGGAAGCTTAGGGCTCGCCCAGGAGATCGCGGCCGGCGAGATCACCCCGAACGTGTTCATCCCGATCGGGTCGGCAGCCATGGCCATTGTGGAGCCCAAGTTCACCACGTGGGCGGTGCAGTTCGCGTCCAGCCCGCTGGTGGTCGCCTACTACCCTCAGGGCCCCCACGCTCCCGAGCTGAAGAAGATCTCAGAGGGCAAGCTGCCGATCACCGACCTCTTCACCCTGATGGCGACCCCCGGCTTCAAGCTTGGCCGCACCGATCCGGCGACGGATCCTCAGGGTCAGGGCTTCGTGGAGATGGTCGGCCTGGCCCAGCAGTACCTCGGGATCAGCGCGACCACTGCCAGCGCTGTCCTCGGCGGGACCGACGACAGCTCCCAGATCTTCTCGGAGACGGCGCTCGAGCCCACCCTGCAGGCGGGCGAGCTGGATGCCGCCAGCGCCTATCTTCCCCAGGCAGTCCAGCTTGGGCTCCCCTACGTCGCTCTTCCGAACGACATCAACTTCGGTGACCCAAGCGACGCCTCGATCTATGAGAGGGCATCGATGACGCTCTCGACCGGCACGGTGGTGCATGGTTCTCTGCTCGATCTCGAAGCCTCGGTGCTGAGCACCACGGCCAACCCCGCCACCCCGGCGGCAACCGCATTCGTCGAATTCCTACTCAGTCCCGCCGCGCGCACCATACTCAAGAACGAGGGCTACACGCTGCTGCCCCCCACGCTGCTGGGCACGGCGTCGGCCGTTCCTCCGGGCGTAAGGGATCTCACCACAAGCAGTTGACCAATCCGCCAGCCTCGATCGCGATGCGCGGTGCCGGTGTACGAGTCAGCACCGGCGCCGCCCTGTTCGGAGCGCTGATCGTCTGGGTTGCCCTGCTGGGCCCGCTCATCTCCCTCCTGGCTCACCTCACCCCGGCTTCCGTGTGGAACGCCCTCAGCCAGCCGGGCGCCTTGCAACCCCTGGTGACGTCTGTGACGGCGTCGCTCGTGGCTCTGGCAGTCATCCTGCTGCTGGGCACCCCGCTCGCCTACCTGATGGCCCGTGGGCGGCTGCCCTTTCCCCGGATCTGGGAGGCGGGAGTGATCCTGCCCCTGCTCACCCCGCCGCTGGTCATCGGCCTGCTGCTGATCTTCATGGTCGGGCCGGCCACCCCCATCGGAGCTGCCCTCAGTCACCTCAACCTGACCGCGTCGGACACCTTCTTCGCCCTGATAGTGGCCGAGATCTACGAGTCCGTACCCTTCTACGTGCTGGGCGCCATGGCCGCCTTCGCCACCGTCGATCCAGCGCTGGAGCAAGCCGCGGCACTGCTGGGGGACGGCCGTTGGCGGACCTGGCGGCGGGTGACCATACCGATGGCCGCGCCCGGGCTGGCCAACGCGCTCGCAGTGACCTGGGCCAGAGCGATGGGCGCCTTCGGCGCTGTCCTGATCATCGCCTACCATCCCTTTGGTCTGCCGATGCAGATCTGGGTGACGTTGCAGGAGACAGGGCTCGCGTCAGCCCTGCCCTACGCCCTCGTGCTGCTGGTAGTCGCCCTGCCCCTGCCAGTCGCCGCCTACATCTGGAGTGCCCGTGCTCGTCGCCGACTTTGAGGTGGCTCGACGGGAGTTCAGCGTCCGGGTCAATGTGCAGGTGCGGCCAGGAGAGCGGGTGGCGCTGCTGGGTCGATCCGGAGCGGGCAAGACCACCACGGTGGAGGCCCTCGCGGGACTGCAGCGGCTGAGCCGCGGCGAGATCCGCCTCGGGGGGCGGCTGCTCAGCTCGGCCTGGTACCCAACCGCCGACGTGCCCCCGGGGCGACGGAGAGTCGGCCTGCTGCGTCAGGACACGGGCCTCTTCCCCCACCTCACGGTGCTGCAGAACATCGGCTATGCGCGGGAAGCCGACCCGGCCGCAGCCCGGGCCACCGCGGAGAGGCTGGGGCTGGGGGCCCTTGTGGGAGCCCGACCCCGGGGTCTCTCCGGCGGCGAGGCCCAGCGGGTGTCCCTCGCCCGCGCGCTGCAGGCCAAGGTGGGTCTGCTCTGCCTGGACGAGCCCTTCACATCCTTGGACCGTCCCTTGAGCGTGGAGCTGCTCGAGTTGCTGCGCCGCGAGCTGGACGGTTCCGGCACCTCCGCCATCCTGGTCACCCACCAGCTCGAGGAAGCCCAGGCCTTTGCCCAGCGCCTGGCCGTTCTCCACCGTGGTGAGATCCTCCAGGTGGCCGACGCCCGCGACCTGGTGCTGCGACCGGCCAGCCGCGAGGTGGCCGAGCTGGTGGGCTATCGGGGCTGGCTCAGCTCCGGCCCTCAGACCATGGGCCTGCATCCCGACCGCGTGTATCCGGTCGCCGCTGCGGATGACTGGGAGATCTCGGCGCGGGTGGTCGGCCTGGTTCCCCAGGGAGCCAGGATCGAGCTCGAGCTGGAAGCTGAAGGGCGCTGGCGGGGACGATTCCGCTGTCGCTCGGACCGATCAGTGCCGATCGGCGAGCTGATGTGGTTCGCTTGCCCCGGAGCCCCGATATTCCGCACCGCCGAACAGCACCGTGGTGCCCTCAGCGACCCGTAGCGATCACGCCAGCGGAGCCATCCGCCTGACCTGGAGTCGCGAACCGACGTTGACGACGGGAACGGTGCGGCTGCCGTCGACGCGGCAGCACAGCTCCAGATCCTCCTCAGCATTGATGTCCCGCAACAGCCGTCCCGTCGAGGACGCTCGGAAAGCCGCGACCAGGTCGGGGTACGTCCACCGCAAGCGAATGGCCACCTCTGCCGAGTCACTCAGCCGGCCGGGCACTCGCCAGGCCGCCGCCAGCTCGAGAAGCCGCTCGAGAAGCAGCCCTGCCGTCAGCGCATCTTCCAAGGCGAAGCGGCCATGCTCTCCGGCGCACACGATCCCCACATCGCTACCCAGCGAGACGGCTTCCCGCAGCGCCTGCTCGGCGCAGGCGCGAGCGTTGAGAAGGCAACCCACGTAGAGCGGCGTCATCCGCTGAAGCCGGCTGATCACAACCGTGCCGTTGGTCGTGCGGAGCACCACGCTCCGTCCGCGGACAGCCGCCCTGGCCAGCTCGGCCGGTGAGTTGTTCGCGTCGACACCCCGCGGTGTGCGGCCATCACGCTCGCCGGCGAGAAGGCTCCCACGCTCCATCCCCAGGCGGCGCGCCTCCCGGAGGCTCGCCGCCAGGGAGGTATCGGTGCAGCCAAGGTCGAGGAGCGTCGTGATCGTCGAACTGGCCCGCAGCTCGTCGATGACCACGCAGACGATCGGCGGCCAGCGACGCGCCTCCGCCGGCACCAACGCGACATCCACATTGATGATGCGCATGGCGCAGCACCGTCGACCGCGCATCGAGAGAGCAACGCCAGGTGCCTCACCAGCATCGTTCCTCGGGGAAATCGGACATCGAAGAGCGGCCGGCGCCGGCGGACCCGGCGCCTGCCGCCCTCACTGACAGCTTGTGCTACGCGCCAGTCACTACCTCTTGCCTGGCGCCACCTTGAGCCGCTTGAATTCCTCGACCTGCCCCCTGATCGCACGCTCGGTGGGGAGCCGCTCGATGCTGGACGCCCCGAAGAAGCCGGCGATCCCCGGCATCCTCGCCAGGGCCGAACCAACGCTGTCCGGCTCGTCGAAGGGACCGCCGTGGCAGATCACCAGCATATCCGGTCGTACGCTCCGGCCCGCCTCCGCGATCGTCAGGACTCGCTCGATAGCCTGGTCAAGCGTGAGCGCGACGCCCGCCCCGATCGTCCCGGCGGTGGTCAGGCCGACATGCGCAACGAGAATGTCAGCGCCGGCCTTGGCCATCGCCTTGGCCTGATCTGCGTCGAAGACGTAGGGCGACGTGAAGAGGTCGATCTCATGGGCCACATGGATCGCCTCGACCTCCTTGTCGTAGCCCATTCCGGTGGCTTCGATGTTGGCCCGGAAACCCCCGTCGATCAACCCGACGGTGGGGAAGTTCTGCACGCCCGAGAAACCAATGTCCTTGAGCTGGCGCAGGAAGACGGGCATCAGGCGGAACGGATCGGTGCCGTTGATACCCGCGAGCACGGGTGTCTTCGTCGCGACGGGCAGAACCTCAGCCCCCATCTCCACGACGATCGCGTTGGCGTCGCCATAGGCGAGCAACCCTGCCAGCGAACCGCGCCCCGCCATCCGGTAGCGCCCGGAGTTGTAGATGATGATGAGGTCGGCACCGCCCGCCTCGGCCATCTTGGCGGAGATTCCCGTGCCCGCGCCGCAGCCCACCACGGGCTTGCCCGCC
>DNAU01000006.1 GCA_003491925.1 Chloroflexota bacterium | reverse complement strand
CTCGACCTGCTCCTCTTCTACCTCTTCTGGGAGGGGATGCTAATCCCCCTCTACTTCCTGCTCGCCTTCTACGGCAACGAGAACCGGGGCCGGGCCACCCTCAAGTTCGTCATCTACACCGTGGCCGGCAGCCTGCTGATGCTGCTTGCGATCATCTACCTGCACTTCCAGGCGCTCGCCGCGGGCCACAACAGCTTCGACCTCGAGGTGCTGCTCTCGACCCCAACGCCGGCCCAGACCGGGGTGCCGCTGCCCTTCACCACCGTCCCGACCCTCAGCCCGGCGATGTTCGCCTTCCTCGCCTTCGCGCTGGCCTTCGCCATCAAGCTGCCCATCGTCCCCTTCCACACCTGGCTCCCCGACCTCTACGAGTCGGCGCCGGCCCCGGCCCTGGTGTTCTTCGCCGGGGTCGTGAGCAAGATGGGGGCGTACGGCTTCATCCGCTACGCGATCACCCTCTTCGGGCCCCAGGCCCACCAGCTCCAGCCGCTGCTGGTGGCGCTGGCCCTGCTCAGCATCCTCTACGGGGCGCTCATGGCCCTGAGCCAGACCGATCTCAAGCGGATCGTCGCTTACGCCAGCCTCTCCCACCTCGGCTTCATCGCGCTCGGCATCTTCAGCCTCGATCAGAACGGGATCAACGGGGCGGTGATCCAGATCGTCAACCACGGCATCATCATCGCCGGGCTCTTCCTGGTGGTCGGGGTGGTCGAGGCGCGCACCGGCACCCGCGACATCCGCGAGCTGGGCGGGCTCCAGAGGCGGATGCCCTGGCTCTACTTTCTCTTCATGGTGATCACCCTGGGCAGCCTCGGGCTGCCCGGGACCAACGGCTTCGTCGGCGAGATCACCATCATGCTGGGGGCCTTCCAGTACTTCTGGCTGCTGGCGGTGCTCGCCGGGATGGGCGTGCTCCTCGCCAGCTGGTACATGCTCCGCATGCACCAGGGGATCATGCACGGGCCGCTCCGGCCGGCCACCGAGAAGGTGAGCGACCTCCGCCTGCGCGACGGCCTGGTGCTGGCGCCGCTCGCCGCGCTGATCGTCTTCCTCGGGGTCTTCCCGCACCCGGTCGGGGCGGTCACCGCGCAGGCGGTGCCGGGCTACGTGACCCTGGCCGACGCCAGCGGCGTCACCACCCCGCCACCGGTGGCGGCGATCGGCAGCTCGCCGGCGGGGGTCACGCCGTGAACGCGCTGGCGGCGCTGCCGCTCGCCACCGCGACCCCGGGGTGGCACGACCTGCTCGGCCTGCTTCCCGAGGTCATCGTCGCGGGCGGCTTCGTCGCCCTGATGCTCCTCGACCTGGTGGTGCCGCCGGCCCGCCGGACCTGGCTGGCGGTCTTCAGCGGTGCGGTGCTGGTGGCCGCCCTGGCGGTGAGCGTCTGGGGGTGGTACGACGCCGGACCGTCCGGCCGCACCGTCTTCTCGGGCGCCTTCGCCTACGACCGGCTGGCGGTGTTCGCCAACTGCGTGATCCTGGTCACCTCGCTGCTGACCGTCGTGATCAGCCCTGGGTACCTCAACCGCCGCCGCCTCCACAACGGCGAGTACTACGCGCTGGTGATGGCGGCGACCGCGGGGATGATGCTGGTCGCCGGCGCCACCAGCCTGATGGTCATCTTCCTCGCCATCGAGCTGCTCTCGATCTCGCTCTACATCCTGAGCGGATTCTCCCGCCAGGAGGAGCGCTCCCAGGAGGCGGCGGTCAAGTACCTGCTGCTCGGCTCCTTCGCCTCCGCGTTTCTCCTCTTCGGGATGGCGCTGGTGTACGGCGAGACCGGGCACACCCAGCTCGCCCAGATCGCCACCGCCCTGACCCGATCCCTCCCCGTCGACCCGCTCCTGGTGGGCGGGATCATCCTGGTGTTCATCGGCCTCGCCTTCAAGGTCAGCGCCGCACCCTTCCACGCCTGGACGCCCGACGTCTACCAGGGTGCGCCGACCTCGGTGACCACCTTCATGAGTGTGGCCACCAAGGTGGCCGCCTTCGTGGTCATGGTCCGGCTCTTCGACGACACCTTCGCCGCCTACGTCAGCCACTGGAGCGCGGTGGTGATCGCCGTCGCCATCCTCTCGATGGTCATCGGCAACCTCGCGGCCCTCACCCAGAACAGCGTCAAGCGAATGCTCGCCTACTCGGGGATCGCCCAGGCCGGCTACATCCTGATCGGGGTCGCGGTGGGGGCGGGCACCCCGCTCGGGGTCCAGGGCGCCCTCTACTACCTCGCCGCCTACGCGTTCACCAACCTCGGCGCCTTCGCCGTGGTCACGGTGATGAGCGGCCGGGGCGAGGACCTGGACCGCTACGACAACCTGCGCGGGCTCTGGTACCGGCGGCCCTACGTGGCGGCGGCGATGGGATTCTTCCTGCTCTCGCTGGCGGGGTTCCCGCCTACCGCCGGCTTCATCGGCAAGTTCCTGGTCTTCGCGGCGGCCATCCAGGGCCACAACGTCGCGCTCGCGCTCTGGGGGATCGGCACCAGCGCGGTCTCGGTCTTCTACTACCTGCGGGTGACCCTGATCATGTTCCAGCGACCCGCCGAGGACCAGCCCGCGTACGACTGGCCGCGCACCGGCCGGGCCGGGAGCGCGGTGCTGCTGGTGAGCGCCGCCGGCACCCTGGTGCTCGGCGTCTTCGTGGTGCTGGTGCTCACCGTGGCGACCATGGCCCAGACGGGGACCCTGCCGGGGGCGACTTAGTGCACCGGCCCAGAGGCAACTTCCCGTTTCATCCGAACCAGAAAGCCACCTCCAGGCCAGTGCACTAGCCTCCACTCGGGTGGCCGCCGGGCGCGGCCGCCGGGGCGCCCCCGGTCACGCCGTCGAGGCGGCCCCCTCCCCGGCCATGGCACCCTCCTGCGCTGCACCAGCCGGCCCGGCGTGCTCCGCGCCGGCACCGTCAGCGCCCGCACGGTCGGCGCCGGCACCCTCGCGTGCCGCGCTCCCCACCAGTGAGGTCCCAGGCTCGCCGTCCCGGCTGACCGCCGGCTTGGCCGGCGCAGCCCGGGCCAGCTCGACCCAGAAGGTGCTCCCCTTGCCCAGCACGCTCTCGACGCCGATGGTGCCGCCCATAGCCTCCACCAGCGACTTGGAGAGGGCGAGCCCCAGACCGGTGCCCTCGACCTCGGAGGCGGCGGCGGAGAGGCGTTCGAAGGGAGCGAAGAGGCGCTCCACCTCCTCCGGCCGGATCCCCACCCCCCCGTCCTGGACCCAGACCCGGCATCGCCCGCCGGCGGTGGTGGCCCGGATCTCGACCCATCCCCCCCGGCGGTTGTACTTGATGGCGTTGGTGACGAGGTTGAGCAGGACCTGGGTCAGTCGCTGACGATCGGCGGTGACGCGCAGCGATCCCGGGATCGTCGGCACGCGCACCCTGGTGTTGAGCTCCCCGGCCATCGGCCGGGTCAGGTCGAGGACGTCGGCCACCACCTGGTCGACGCTCACCGGCTCCGAGGTGAGCGCGATCCGCCCGTCCTCGATCCGCGAGATGTCGAGCATCTCGTTGACCAGCCCGAGGAGGTGATCGCCCGCCCTCAGGATGGTGCGGACGTGGCGCTCCTGCTCGGCGTCGAGCTGGTGACCGAGGAGCAGCTCGGCGAACCCGATCATCGAGGTGAGCGGGGTGCGCAGCTCGTGGCTCACCCGGGAGAGGAACTCGCTCTTGGCCCGGCTCGCCGCCTCCGCCATGTCCCTGGCGGCGCGCAGCTCGTCGGCGGTCTGGGCCAGCAGCTCCGACACCCGCACGCGGTCGAGGGCGATCGAGAGGGCGGCGGCGTACCCGGCGAGCCAGCCGGCCTCCTCGGCGTCGATGGTGGGCGAGAGCGAGCCGGCGAGCACGACCAGGTGTCCGGTGCCGGAGCTCACCGCGAGCCGGTGCACGACCGCGGTCCGCCCCCCGTTGCCGATCCGGACCAGGTGCTCGGGAAGGCGCAGCTCCGGCAGCTCGAGGATCTCACGAGCCTCGGCCTCGGAGAGCCCCTGGGTGGCGAGCAGCTCACCGCCCGCGTCCGCGATCAGGCCTGAGGCTCCCCCCACCAGCCGGATGGCCCAGTCGAGGCCGCGGCTGGCCAGGGTCGCCCGGTCGGGGCTGAACAGTAGGAGGTCGTGGGTGGCGCGGCGGAGCCGATCCTCGACCGGCCGGCGCCAGCGCGCGCGCAGCCATCGAGGCGGGGCGAAGCCCACGTAGAGAGGAGGGACGCAGAGCAGGGCGCAGGCCTGGAGGGCGAGGCCGACGCGGTTGTCGTCGCCGGCCATGAACGCGACCAGGATGAGGACGACCACGATCATGATCCCGGCGTAGCCGGCGGCGAGGGAGCGCATCCGTGCCCGCTGGATGAGGGGGAGGCCTCCCGAGAAGCGGAACAGCCGGTACGCCGGCTCCGCGACCGCCAGGCACCAGACCGCGAGCAGGAGGTCGAGGGCCGCGCTCCGGATCGGCGTGGTGGCGGCCGGGTTGGCCGAGGCCGGCGTGCCGACCACCAGGATGAAGGCGGTCGGGCCCGCCAGCAGGACCGCTGCCAGGATCCTCACCCAGGTTGGCAGCCGCAGCACCGAGTCCCGATACAGGAGCAGCCCCGCCGCGGAGAGCATGAAGAGCACGAGCAGCAGCCCGTCGAGACTGGGCTGGTTGCCGACCAGCGACTCCAACCCACCGGCGAGGGCCACCAGCCCCAGGGAGCCCAGCGCCAGCGCCAGGTAGCCCCGGCGGCGCTCGCCGCCCCGCCACCAATCGCGCAGGGCGAGCAGTCCGATCAGCAGGAACGCCGCCGCGACCACGAGCTGCAGGACCTGGCTGACGCGGTCGCCGGTCATGCCGGGCTCCCCAGGCGGCCGGGGCGGGGTGGGCGGGGGCGAACGCGGACAGGGGCGATCGCCCCGACGACGATCGGGTGTGGGCTCACAGACCCCTAATTCTTCCGCGTCCCGGCCTCAGGACGCCAGTGGCCTGCCTTCCGGGTCCGTGATCCAGGTGCCGGCCCCATCGAGGGCGTGGCGGAGCGGCCTCTCGCCCCGCCCATCGCCGAGGACGACCGCGGCTACGCCGCCCTCCAGCGCCCGCCGGGCGGCCAGCAGCTTGACCCTGGCCCGGCCCCGGGCCAGCGGGAGGTGGGTGTCGATCTGCTCCCGGCCGAGGCGCGGGATCAGCGTCGAGGGGTCGGCGGGGTCGCCGAGCAGCCCCGGCACGTTCATCAGGATCAAGAGGCGCTCCGCGCCCACCGCGATGGCCACCTCCGCCGCCAGGCGATCGCCGTCGACGTTGATCGCCTCGCCCTGGTCGGAGATGGCGGGTGGGGTCAGCACCGGGAGCCGTCCGGTGTCGAGGAGGAGCCGGAGCAACGAGGGGTCGAGGCGCTCGATGCCACCCGCGTGGTTGTCGTGGAGCATCCGGGAGCGGCCGGCCTCGACGATGCGCAGATCGGGCCTGCGCCGGCCGGTCGCGATGCCGCCGTCCATGGCTGAGAGCCCGACCGCGTCGGCGCCCTGGCGACGCAGCGCCTCCACCAGCCGCTTGTTGACCAGCCCGCAATACGCCATCAGGAAGTGATCCATGGTCCGGCGATCGGTGTACCGGGTTACCTCGCCGCGCGCCGACGTGACCATCCGCGGGGGATGACCCAGCTCGGCGGCCAGCCGGTCGAGCTGGAGGTGGGCGCCGTGGACGATCAGCAGGGGACCGTCGAAGCCGGCCAGCTCGGCGATCAGCGGTCCCGCCTCGTCGACCTCCAGGCTCCCGCCGACCTTGACGACCGTGGTCACGACCGCCCGCCCGTGGGGGTCACCGTGGTCACGGCCGCCCGCGACCCATGGCGCTCACAGCGGATAGAGGCCGGTCTGCTCCAGCCCCGCGGTCTCGGGGAAGCCGAGCCGGATGTTGGCGGCCTGGATTGCCTGGCCGGCGGCGCCCTTGCCCAGGTTGTCGATGGCCGCGGTCACCACCAGGCGGCGCGAGTGCGGGTCGCGGCTGAAGCCGAGGTCGCAGAAGTTGGTCCCGGTGACCAGGCGCGGATCGGGGTGGCGGTGCAGGCCGTGGGCTTGCTTGACCATCCGGAGGAAGGGCTCCGCGGCGGTCAGCGGCCGCAGCACCCGCCAGATCTCCCGCTCCTCCAGCGCATCCCCGAGCCAGAGGTGGGCGGTGACCAGGATGCCCCGGACCGCCTCCACCGAGGTGACGCTGAGGGCCACCTCGCCGACCGCGCCCAGGGCCCGCAGGTCCTGGAGCACCTCGGCGGTGTGGCGGTGCCCGGTGGGGGCGAAGCTGTGCATGGCGCCGCTCCGGTGGGGGTGGTGCGACGTCGGGGTGGGCTCCGATCCCGCCGCCGAGGAACCGATCAGGGCATCGGCCACGATCGGCATGGTCGGGTCGACCAGGCCGGCCCGGATGAACGGCGCCAGCGCCAGGATGGTTGCCGTGGCGACGCAGCCGCCGATGGAGAGGCGGTCGCCGCCCGCGATCTCGGCACGGTGGAGCTCGGCCAGGCCGGCGGAGAAGGTGGGCAGCAGCTCCGGGCGCGGGTGCTCCCAGCCGTACCAGCGGGGATAGTCGGCGGGGTCGTGGAGCCGGAAGTCCGCGGAGAGGTCGACGACGATGGGCGCCAGCGCCAGGGTGGCGTCGATGCCGGGCGCGGTCTCCCCGTGGCGGAGCGCCGAGAAGACCACGTCCGCCGGCTCGAGGTCGTCGCGCCCGCAGAAGCGGAGCTGGGTGCGGTCGCGGAGCTGGGGGTGCACGGCGGTGACCGGCCTTCCCCGCAGCCGCTCCGACGAGACCTGGGTGACCTCGATGCCGGGATGGCCGGCGAGCAGCCGGAGCAGCTCGCCCCCCGCGTATCCGGAGCCGCCCTGAACGATCGCCCTCACCGGCTGAGCCCCCCCAGGGCGGCGTCGAGGACGTCGACCGCGCGCTCCAGCTCCTCCACGTCGACCGCCTCCTCGGGGGTGTGGTCGAGATGCGAGTCGCCGGGACCGTACGCCACGGCGGGGCAGCCCCAGCGGGGGACGAGCAGGTTCATGTCGGCGGTCCCGGTCTTGACCTTCTGGTGGGGGGCTCCGCCCCGATGGCGGATGGCGCGGGCCAGCGCCCGAGCCGCTCGGCTGTCGCGGGGGGTGTGGACCGCGTCGACGGCGAATTGGACCAGGAGCTCGGCCTCGCCCCGCTCCCGGTCCAGCCAGTCGAGGAGCGCCGCCGAGCCGAGGTCCGGGGGGAGCCGGAACTGGAGCCGCGCCAGAGCCGCTTCGCGGAGCCCGGTGCCGACGACCTCCAGCCCGGTGACGCGCAGGTCGGCGCGGTGGAACGAGCTGCGTCCCGCGCCCCGGTCGTCGAGGTCGCGCTGGAGGCGGGCGAGCAGAGCGACGAGCCGGTCGGCCACCGTCGACGCCGGCGCGGCACGGTGCCGGAGGGCATCCTCCAGGCGCAGCTCGGCGCGGACGATCCCCCGGTACCCGACGGTCACCGCCTCCCAGCCGCTCGGCTCGAGCACGATCAGGGTGTCGGGAGCGGGACGGGTTGCGACCTGGCGGGCTCCGCGGGAGTCGCCCTCCTCGTCGACGCAGCCGATCACCGTGAGCCGCGTCCGCGGGTCGAGCGGCCGGCGCGCCACGGCGGCGATGGCGGCGGCCAGTGGGCCTTTGGCGTCGACCGCGCCGCGGCCGTGGATCCGGCCGGCCTCGAGGCGGGGCGGGATGGTCCCGGGCACGGTGTCGAGGTGGCCGAGCAGCATGAGCTCGCGCGGCCCGTCGCCCCGGGTGGCCACCACGCTGCCGGCGGGATCGATCTCGGCGGCGAAGCCGGCGCCCGCCAGTCGCTCCCGGAGCGCCGCCGCCAGCCTCCACTCACTGCCCGTCGGGCTCGGGATGGCGAGCATCTCGAGCAGGAGGTCGCCGACCGCGATGGCGGGCGCGGCGGTCTCGGCGGTGGCCCCGGTCGCGGTCATGGGACGTCTTCCGGGATTGCGCCGGTGGGGCACGTCAGCTTCGGGGGGACGCTCGTCCGACGCCTCTGGCGTCGGCGGCTTGTGATCTCACCCCACGTGGCAGGCCACGCGGGGACCCCGATCGGCGCGATTGCATCTCGCGCCTGCG
>DNAU01000113.1 GCA_003491925.1 Chloroflexota bacterium | reverse complement strand
CCACCCCATGAAACCGCCGGTGAGGCTTTACAGCTACGTCGGGTGACGCTTGACACTCCCTCACATGAGGGAACTGAGCGTGGCCGAGCAGCGGTACCAGGCGGTCCTGGCGGTGGTCAGGGACGGAAGGACGGTCACCGAGGTGGCCGCCGAGTGGCGAGTGAGTCGGCAGACGGTGCACACCTGGCTGGGACGGTACGAGGCGGGGGGTCTGGAGGAGCTCGCGGACCGGTCGCACCGGCCGGCGAGCTACCCCCACCAGATGTCGGCGGAGCTGGAGGCGATGGTGCTCGAGCTGCGCCGGTGGAAGCCGTACTGGGGTCCCCGCAGCCTGGTGCTGGAGCTGGCCCGGCGCCAGGTGGCGCCGGTGCCGTCGGAGTCGGCCGTGTATCGCTGCCTGGCGAGGTCGGGGCTCATCGATCCCAGCCGGCGCCACCGCCGGCTGCAGAGCTGGAAGCGCTGGGAGCGAGGCCAGCCGATGGAGCTGTGGCAGATGGACGTGGTGGGCGGCTTCCTCCTGGCCGGCGGGACCACGGCCAAGGCCTTGACCGGCGTCGACGACCACTCGCGGTTCTGCGTCTCGGCCCGGCTGATGCCGAGGGAGCGCACCCAGCTGGTCTGTGATGGCTTCAGTGCCGCGCTCCGCAGCTACGGCGTGCCGGAGCAGGTGCTGACCGACAACGGCAAGGTCTTCACGGGCAGGTACGCCCAGCCGCCGGTGGAGGTGCTGTTCGATCGGATCTGCCGGGAGAACGGGGTGGAACACCTGCTCACCCGGCCGCGGACCCCGACCACCACCGGCAAGATCGAGCGCTTCCACCGCACCCTGCGCGTGGAGTTCGACACCCGCCAGGTCTTCCGCAGCCTGCAGGTCGCCCAGGAGGCGCTGGACGAGTGGGTCGCCTACTACAACACCGCCCGGCCCCACCAGTCGCTCGCCGACGCCACGCCGGCGAGCCGCTTCCAGGCGACCGGGGAGGTCACCCGGGCCCTGCGGCCCAGCCCGGAACGCACCGGCGACCACTGGGTCACGCGCCGGGTCGCCTCCAACGGCGTCGTCACCGTCGGCTACCAGCAGATCAGCGTCGGCAAGCACTACGGCGGCAGCCCCTGCAACGTGCTGGTCAGCGCTGACCTGCTCCAGTTCTGGGTGGGCAATGAGCTCCTGAAGACGGTCGCCCGAACCACCCGTGGTGAGATTCGCAAGAAGAACGCGTCGGGGACAGCCCCGAGGTGAAGGATGTCAGCCTGGGAGTGTCAAGGATCAACCGGAGTAGCCGCGTCAAGCGTCAGCCGAAGGCCCACATCGGCTCCAGGTTCTGACACGAATCGTCAAGAAGCGACCCGCTCGGCGCGCTGGCCTGGACCGAACACCAGTTTGGGTGTTGAGGCTGGCCACGTCGCCGCAGGCTGGTCAGGCTTGCACTCGTCCGTGGAGGGCCCGGGTTGCACCTCCAGATGTGGTCGGTCAGGAAATCACGGTCACGGGATCGGTCGTGATGTCCGTGTTGTAGTTCTGCATCGCAGCCCAGAGCGCGGCCAGTGAGATGGTCTCCACCGCAGGGCCGTTGTGACCGGCGACGGAGCCTGCGCTCTCCGCGTAGGTGACGGTATCCCCATCCGGCGTGCCGGCCGCCAGGTTGTACCCGAAAACCGCGATCATGTGCTGCGCTTGATACCCGGCCCAGCCTGGAAGGGTGGCGGTCATGACATGCACGAGGACCGGGCTCCCGTGACCCGCGGCGGTGAAGCGTCCGTCCCCCGAGAGATCCGTCTCAAGCTGGGATTGGAATAGCGGCAGTGACGTGACGTGAGTTCCGGTATACACGTAATTCGCCGTCCCCGTGATCTGCTCCAGGTATGCGTTGATCGCCTGTACCGCGTTAGCTCCGATGGTCCCATAGGACTCGACGACGTGCGCGGCAACGCCGATGGCGTCGATCGACGGAACAGAGGTGGTCCAGGTCGAGAGGAGGACCGCGATCGCACCTTCGGCACAGTAGTTCCGATGTGCATAGTCATTCGGTTCGAGCTCGATCTGGACGGAGAGCTGGACGGTCCTGCTCGCCGTCGGCGTCGACGTCGGGGTCGGCGTTGGTGCCGGCGTTGGCCTCGGGGTTGTCATCACCCTGATCTGGCGGGTCGCCGCGTTCGACGTCACCGATGGCGCATCCGCCGACGTGCGGAGGGAGGAGCCCTGGCCGCAGGACGCAAGGAGCAGGAGGAGAAACGGGAGCAGGAGGTGGATCCGGCTGCGCGGCTGGCGGCTCGCTGACTGGACCCTTCGGCCGCATAGGGGCTCGGGCCGCCGCGGGCTCGGGTGGCTTCGGCACTGGTCCAACCCTCGTATGGTCCCCTCATCGACACCCCTGAGGGCCGTCCCGAATACGACGATCCGGGTCGTGAATCAGGAACTGACCCCGCTACGACCAGCGAGCAGACCAACAAAACGGCGGTGACGGGCGGCTTGGACTGACACGCAGCACTGCGAAGAAGCACTCGAAAGCACCGATCTCGCCAATTCGTATACCGCTGGCCGGGAGTTCGAATCTCCCAGTCGGCTCTGGATTCGCGCAGTCGCTGCGGGTGAGGTTTGACGAATTGGCTTCGCCTGAGGCGTCACAGGGTTTCGGGCGAGGCTTGACAGCTACTTCGGGTGACGGGAGGAAGGTCACCGAGGTGGCCGCCGAGTGGAGGGTGAGCCGGCAGAGGGTGCACACCTGCGTACTGGGGTCCCCGCAGCCTGGTGCGCGGCTACACTCCTGAGCAGGGCCAGAAGGCCTATGCGGCGGACTGGGACCAGGCCCGAATCGCCCACTGCCAGCAGCTCATCGAGATGCTGCAGCGGCTTCGGTGAGAGAGGAGGATCACCAATGAGACGGTTGGGGGTGACGCTACTCCCGGGGGCCACGGCGGTCCTCATCCTGGCTATGACCGTGGCCGCGTCGCCGGTTGCCACCACCAGCGGCGTGTACTACTGGGGCTACACCTTCGCCCAGGCACACCTCTCACCGACCGTCATGCCCATTCCGGGCACCGTGGTGCAAGTCGCCTCATCGAACACCACGCTGTATGCGCTCACCGCGACGGGTCAGGTCTACGCCTGGGGGATCGGTACCTCCGGTCAACTCGGCGACGGCGGAACGACGGATTCCTCCACCCCGGTCCAGGTGAACTTCCCCGCCGGGGTCAGCATCGCCAGCCTGCCCACCGACGTCATGCCCAACGCCGGAGCCCTGGCGGTCGACACCAACGGCAACGTCTGGGCCTGGGGTGACGACGTCCACGGGGTGGACTGCATGGGCCAATCGGAGTACCTGACCCCGGTGAAGGTGCCCCTCACCGACGTGACTCTGATCTCGTCGGCCAGCGGCCATGCGCTCTACGAAGCGGGGGGCACGCTCTATGCCTGTGGGGGCAACTCCCTCGGCGAGCTCGGTGACGGCAGCACCGCCACGCGAACGGGGCCGGTGGAGGTGACCGGGCTGGCGGGTCAGACCGTGGTCGGTCTCTACTCCTCATCGCAGGACGCCTACGCGCTCACCGCGGCAGGCGCCATCTACGCATGGGGCGGCAACGCCGAGGACGAGCTGTGCAACGGCTCCAGCGTGGTCTATTCCGACGTGCCGGTCCAGGTGCCCTTCACCGACTCCTCTCCAGCCACCCAGGTGGCCGCGGGGGGCAGTCTGTCGAGCAACGGATCGCTCCTCGCCAGGCTCGCCGATGGCACCGTCTGGGCCTGTGGCAGCGACACCTATGGTCAACTCGGCGACGGCGGGTCGACCAACCAGGCCGTCCCCGTCGAGGTCTTTCCCCCGGCGGGGGTCACCTACCAAAAGATCGCCATGAGCGGGGCCACCGGCTACGCCGTCGACAGCGACGGCGACGTCTGGGCCTGGGGCTGGGACGTCGAGGGTCAGGTGGGTAATGGGGTGCGGCAGAGCGCCGAGCTCACTCCCGTGGAGGTCCTGACCGGAGAGGGAGTGACCCAGATCTCGGCGACCGCGCAGGACGTGGTGGTCCTCGCCTCAGGGCCGACCGCCACCCCAACCCCAACCCCAACCCCCACCCCTGTTAACGAAGTGGTAACGAGGGCAGTTTCAAA
>DNAU01000337.1:3497-4311 GCA_003491925.1 Chloroflexota bacterium | reverse complement strand
CGGAGGGATGCCGGAGTGGTTGATCGGAGCGGTCTTGAAAACCGCAAGGGCCGCCAAGCCCTCGGGGGTTCGAATCCCTCTCCCTCCGCCAAAGGCATTGATGCATAAGGGTTTTCTCCCGAGAAGGCGCGGCGAAGCGCGGCTCTGTTTGCTCCGATTCTGCCGCCGTACCCCCACCGACGCACCATGGGCCCACCTGAAGGTTCTGTCGTGCGACTCCATCGCCGCCTACATCGGCAGCGCAAACGTCACAGGGGCCGCCATCGCAGGATCTAACCTTGCGCTCGGCATCCTCGTTCGAGGCTCGGCCGTGGCTGTCGTCGAGCGGGCCCTCGACCTATTTCGCGAGACCTGAAGCTCCCTCGAAGCCGCGTGCCAACTAACGATAAGGGAACCTTGTCACTGCTTGAGGCACAGCTGTGGTATTGCCGACGCCCAGGTGGCACAGGCCCCGCCAGGTCCGCCCCCACCAACCCCCGAGCCCAGCCACTGCCCGAAAGGCATCAACCCGGGACCTCAACGGCTCCGGCCACTGCCCCCTGATCACCCGACCCCTGATCTACCCGCAGTCCCGGTCGACTAGGGCGGTCGCCTCGGACGCGGCGCTGGAAGCGACCGACTGAGCCGTCCTCAGGTCGGTGGTGGCCGTGGTGGTGGCTGCGGTGATCTCCGCCTGCGCAGCGGGTTGTCGGTTATGCCACCCCTACTTCTTGCGCGGCTGTTCCGTTATCCGACCAAGAAGGTCTGCGTAACCTGTTCGGCGGCGGTGTAGTCGGTATTGCCGGCCTGGTTGGCATCGATGGTGCAGGTGCCC
>DNAU01000337.1:2856-3436 GCA_003491925.1 Chloroflexota bacterium | reverse complement strand
GCATCGATGGTGCAGGTGCCCGCTCCTATGAAGCTCACCACCCCATGCGAGACGGTGCACACCTTGGGCGTCCCGGAAGTGAAGGTGACCACGTTGCCCGATGCCCCGCCGGTGGCCGTCACCTTGTACTTGGGGCCGCCCACGGTCGCGTTGGACGGCGTCGTCGAGGTGAAGGTGATGGTCTGGGAGCCCTTGCCGACCGTGATCGACTGGGTGACCCGCGCGGCGGCGGTGTAGTCGGCGTTGCGGAGGATTGGCTCGAATGATAGTGAGAGCACACACACTAGAGTGGGCGAGGGTCGCTCAATGTCACTTGAAGCCCGACCCCGACTGGGGGGTGTTCGCACCTCCCTGTCGCTCCCGTTCCTGCGACAACCGCTCCGCACCTTCGCGATTGAGCTGGGCGCGCCGGCGTCGCTACTCGCTGATCGTCACGCCGCCGGTGCGGTCAGGGTGGCCAGGCTCTCGGCGCCGACCGGGGGCCGTAATAGCCAGCCGAGGATCGCCGGCGGGCGGCCGGAGAGGCGACTGACCTCGCTGATCCAGCGCCGTTCCTGGCGAGCCCGGGCCTGCAGTACCT
>DNAU01000337.1:2545-2801 GCA_003491925.1 Chloroflexota bacterium | reverse complement strand
AGCGTCGCTCCTGGCGAGCCCGGGCCCGCAGCACTGGGTCGGTGGTCGGTGTCGCGGCGAGGCTCATGTTCACAACCCAGCCGAATGGGGTGATCCCGGCGCGGGCGAGGTCAGCTTGCAGCGTGGCCGCCTCGTGGACGGGGGTGGCTTCGGGCACGGTGACCAGCAGGATTCGAGTTTGCTCGGGATTGGTGAGGGTGTCGAGCAGCTTCGCCGCAGGATCGGGCAGGGCGCCCGTCTGCGCGGCCAGTTGGCG
>DNAU01000337.1:0-2473 GCA_003491925.1 Chloroflexota bacterium | reverse complement strand
GTGTGCCCGGTGGGGGCGGTGTCGATGACGACGTATCGATCGGCCGCGGCAGCGACCGTGCGGGCGAAGGCTTGGAAGACCGCCACCTCCTCGGTGCACGGTGAGCGGAGGTCCTCCTCGAGGAGCGCATAGGCCTGCGCGTCGAGGTCCTTGTCCGCGGTGGCGAGGACCGCCCTCATGTAGCTGACGGTCTCAGCCGCAGGGTCGATGCGCGTCACGGTGAGGTTGTGCGGAGGGTCGGGCAGGGCGTCGGCAACGTGAGCGGCCGGATCGGTGGTGGTCAAGGTGACCAGATGGCCGCGGGCGGCCAGTGCGACAGCGATGGCAGCAGCGACGGTTGTCTTGCCAACGCCGCCCTTGCCCATGGTCATGACGACACCAGGTCCCCCGGCTTCGATCTGCTGCACCAGCCCACCCAGGCCGCTCTGCAGCCGGGGGGCGGGCTGTTCGCCGGTGCTGCCACGGAGGCCGGCGATCTCGGGATGAAGAAGCAGGTGCAGGCCGTCCAGCCCGACCGGCGCTGCCGGCAGCAGCGGGACGGTGTCGACACCAGTGATCGCAGCCAGCACCCGGGGCATGCCGACCAGCGCCGCTCGGGCGCGACGCTGCCACGCCTGCGCGACCTCGTCGGCGGGGTCGGTGGCGCCAAGCACCCCGTTGATCACCAGACGCGGCGAGACAACACCGAGGGCGGACAGCTCCCCGGCGGCGCGCGCCGCCTCGCTGAGGTCGGCGACATCCGGCCGGGTGACCAGCACAAGGGTGGTGCGGGCCGGGTCGCGCAGGGCCGCGACGGCATCCGCATAGCGGTCCCTGGTCTGCCCGAGGGCGGAGATCGGGCCGATGCAGGTGATCCCGGCCTGGTTGGCCTGCAAGAAGCCGGTCCAGGCACCGGGCAGGGTCAGCAGCCGCAGCGTGTGCCCGGTGGGGGCGGTGTCGAATACGATGCGGTCGTAGTCGCCAGCGACCCTCGGGTCCGCGAGGAGGGCGACGAACTCGTTGAACGCCGCGATCTCCACGGTGCACGAGCCGGACAGCTCCTCCTCCATCTTGGCGACGACGCCGGCGGGCAGGAGGGTCCGGTAGGGGCCCACCACCCGCTCCCGATAGGCGGCTGCTGCCGCATCGGGATCGATGTTGCGGGCGCCCAGGCCGGCCACGCCAGGCACCGGCACCGGCGTGGGCGACGTGCCGGCACGCACGGCCAGGACCTCGTCGAGGTTGCTGGCCGGGTCCGTCGACACGATCAGCACCCGGGCACCCCCTTCGGCCAGGGCGACCGCGGTGGCGGCTGCGATCGACGTCTTGCCGACCCCGCCCTTGCCAGTGAAGAAGAGAAACGGCGTCGGGCAGACCAGCAGACCCGCCAGCGGAGCTGCGCTTCGCGTCAGCGGGTCAGCAATGCTCATCAGCAGCAGCCGGTCCCACCGCAGCAACTCTCCGCCTGAGGCAGCTGGCGGATCCCCGCCGCCGCGGGCACCGGCTGCGAGGGGGTGAGCCCGGCCCATCCGGCCAGCTCGGCACGCCCCGGGTAGCGCCCGGTGCTCCGCAAATGCCCGTCCACCAGCACGGCGGGCAGAGCCTCCTCACCCTGGGTGTTCACCGCCTCGTGGACCGGCGCACACGCGATGAACTTCTCCGGCTCCTGGGAGAGGGTCGCCCGGGCGACCGTCACGCCCTGCCCGGCCAGCCACTCCAGGTCGGCGGCGAAACGGGCCAGGGCGGGATCGACAGACGGTCCGCAGACGCCGGTCGAGCAGCACATCGCGGGATCGAACACTTCAACGCTGGCCATGCCACTCCTCCGAGCCTCCGGTGGGCGATCTGGTTGCCGCCCGGTCCAGGCAGTATACATCAGTCTAGCCTGATATGAAGCTCCGCTGATGTGATCTAATAGTGCCGTGACCACCGCGACGATCAACATCAGCGGCGAGCGCGCTGCCCTCTTCGGGCTCCTCGCCGACCCGCTCCGCCTCCGTATTGTCGAGCTGCTCGCCTCCGAGGAGCTCTGCACCTGTCACCTGATCGACGAGACCGGCGCGAAGCAGACGACGGTGAGCCACCATCTGCGGATCCTCCGCGAGGCAGGCGCTGTCACCACCACCGAGGTTGGCAAGTTCACCTGGTATCGGCTCACCCCACACGTCCTGGAGGCACTGGCGGCGAGCCTCACTGAGCTTGCCGACGGCGCCGAGCGGGCCGGCCGTCAGCGACTTCCCTGCGCGCCCTGACGGGAGCGGGAGGATGCCCTCCCGAGCCGTCAGGGTGACCGTGTAAAGCACACCAGCCCAGAGTCATCGCCTCTCGGTCGTCTGCCTGCGCCCCCCTTCCTGACCTCCCGCGACCAACCCGCAACCCGAGGGATGTGGAAATCCATCTATCTAGTTTGATGTACCCTGGGTGGGTGACGAGGACCCGCCAGCCCAAACCCACGACGGAACCGCCGGCATTCCTGGCGCTGGCCGGCCACCCT
>DNAU01000359.1:720-2915 GCA_003491925.1 Chloroflexota bacterium | reverse complement strand
TGCTGGGCCCGGTAGCTGTCCAGCGGGATGCGCTTGACGTAGCCACGGTGGGTGAGGGTCACGAAGACCTGCTCCTTGGGTATCAGGTCCTCCTCGTTCAGCTCGATGTCGCCGTAGCGGATCTCGGTGCGTCGCGGGTCAGCGAAGCGCTTGCGCAGGTCGGCCAGCTCGTCCTTGATGAGCTGGTCCACCAGGCGGGGGTTGGCCAGGATGTCCTCGAAGCGGGCGATCTCCTTGATCAGGGTTTCGTACTCCTCGCGGATCCTTCCGGACTCCAGCCGGGTGAGCCGGCCCAGGCGGAGGTCGACGATCGCCTTGGACTGCCGCTCACTCAGCTCGAAGCGCTGCTCCAGCGCCGTCTGCGCGGCCCGCTCGTCCTGGGCGGCTCGGATCAGGGCGATCACCTCGTCGATGTGGTCGAGGCACTTGAGCAGCCCCTCGAGGATGTGAGCGCGCTCGCGTGCTCGTGCCAGCAGGAAGCGGGTCCGCCGGACCACCACCTGGCGGCGGAAGTCCACGAAGGGCTGCAGGATCGCCTTGAGACCGAGGACCTGGGGACGTCCGTCGACCAGGGCCAGCATTAGGGCCCCGAACGTGTACTGGAGCTGGGTGTGCTTGTAGAGGTTGTTGAGGACGGTGTGGGGGCGGGCGCTCGGCTTCAGCTCGACGACGATCCGGGTGCTCTCGCTGCGGCCGGACTCGTCGCGGAGGTCGGCGATGCCCTCGATCTTCTTCTCGTTGACCAGCTCGGCGATGCTCGCCAGCAGGCGGGCCTTGTTGACCTGGTAGGGGAGCTCGCGAACGATGATCTGCTCGCGGCCGTGGCGCGACTCCTCGAACTCGACCTGGGCGCGCATGACGATGCGGCCGTGCCCGGTGGCGTACACCTGGGAGATGTCGCGCGCGTAGATCATCCCCCCGGTCGGGAAGTCGGGCCCGGGGATGATCCGCACCAGGTCCTCGGTGCTGATCTCGGGATCGTCGATGAGCCGGGCCAGCGCGTCGCAGACCTCACCCAGGTTGTGGGGGGGGATGTTGGTGGCCATGCCGACCGCGATCCCGCTGGCGCCGTTGACCAGCAGGTTGGGGAGCAGCGCCGGGAGCACGCTGGGCTCGACGATGGCGGGGTCGGCAAGGTAGGTCTCGACCATGTCGACCGTGTCCTTGTCGATGTCCTCGACCATGGTCATGGCCACCGCCGACATCCTGGCCTCGGTGTAGCGCTGGGCCGCGGGCGGGTCGCCGTCCACCGAACCGAAGTTGCCCTGCCCGGTGACCAGGGGGTAGCGCATCACCCAGGGCTGGACCAGCCGGGCCAGGGTGTCGTAGATCGACTGGTCGCCGTGGGGGTGATAGTTCTTCATCACCTCCCCGACGATCGCCGCCGACTTCTTGGTCTTGGAGCCGGCGGTGATGCCCTCCTGGAGCATCGCGTAGAGGATGCGGCGCTGCACCGGCTTGAGGCCGTCGCGCACATCGGGAAGCGCCCGGCTCACGATGACGCTCATCGCGTAGTCCAGGTAGCTCTGGCGCATCTCCTGCTCGAGGTCGATGGGCCGGATGTCGCCGGGATGGAAGATGCTCATGACCGGTCCTTCACCAGGGGCTCGCCGGCCGCGCCGGCCGGCGCCGATTCCGACGACCGCGCGGCGAGGGCCCCGGCGATCCTGGCGCTCACCTTCTGGCGGGCGGCGACGGCCGCGGCCCGAACCGCGTTCGCCATCGCCTCGGCGTCACTGCGCCCGTGGGCGATGACCACCTCGCCGGCGACCCCGAGCAGCAGCGCGCCCCCTGCCTTGCGGTAGTCGACCCGGTCGCGAAGGGGACGGAGCCGGGGTTTGAGGAGGGCGCCCCCGAGCTTCCCGGTCAGGGAGGCGCGGGCGGCGCTGGAGATGGAGCTGAAGAGGAGCTCGGCCACCCCCTCGGCGGTCTTGAGCACGACGTTCCCGGTGAAGCCGTCGGTCACCACGACGTCGCACGACCCGCCGAAGATGTCGCGGCCCTCGACGTTGCCGGCGAAGCGCAGGCCGCTGGCCGAGAGCAGCCGGTGTGCCTCCTGGACCAGCTCCGAGCCCTTCTCCGCCTCCTCGCCGATGCTGAGCAGCCCGACCCGGGGCTCGGGGACCTTCATGATGAGGCGGGCATAGACGTCGCCCATGACCCCGAACTGGAGCAGCCAGGGCGGCTTGCAATCG
>DNAU01000359.1:230-649 GCA_003491925.1 Chloroflexota bacterium | reverse complement strand
CGTTGGCGCCCACGTCGAGCAGGAAGGTGGGGGTGGTCGCGGACGGGAAGGTGGCTCCGATCGCCGGCCGGGCAACTCCCCGGATCCGCCCCACGGTGAGCAGGGCGGCGGCCAGGGTGGCCCCGCTGTTGCCGGCCGAGACCGCCGCCTGGGCGCGACCGTCGGCGACCAGCCGGGTGGCGACCACCACGCTGGCGTCCCGCTTGGAACGGACCGCCTGGGCGGGGTGCTCGTCCATGGCGATCACCGAGCCGGCGGGGACGATCTCGACGTGGGTGCGCAGCAGCTCGGCTGCGCGCTCACTGCGATCGGCGAGGACACCGCGCCCCGCGTCGAACTCGGACTGGAGCCGGGCCGGATCGCCCACTAGGAGCACCCGCACCCCGCCCTCGAGGGCGACCTCCAGGGCCCCCCTGACG
>DNAU01000359.1:0-161 GCA_003491925.1 Chloroflexota bacterium | reverse complement strand
GACCTCCAGGGCCCCCCTGACCGCGGCCCGAGGGTCGTTGTCGCCGCTCATGGCGTCGACGGCCACGGCGACGGGGACGGCCGGCGCGCGCGTCCCTCCCGGGCTACCGCTCTCCTCCATCAGACGTCCAGGTTGCGGACCGACCGGGCGTGGGTCTGGAT
>DNAU01000369.1:9654-10897 GCA_003491925.1 Chloroflexota bacterium | reverse complement strand
GCTCCTGGCGGCTGTAGCCGCCCGACAGCAGGCCGACCCCCAGGGCCCCGGCGCGGCGGGCGGCGAGCATGTCCCAGATGCTGTCCCCCACCACCACGCAATTGGTGATCGCCACTCCCAGCCGCGCGGCGGCGGCGAGGAAGAGGTCGGGATCGGGCTTGGCGAAGGGGACCTCGTCGCGGGTGATCACGGGCACAGACGGTGGGACCTCGAGCTTGCCCAGGTTGGGGCCGGCGGTCGAGCGGCTGCCGCTGGTGGCGATCGCCCAGGGAACACCCCGCTCGGAGAGCTCGTGCAGCAGGGCGATGGCCCCGGGGAGGGGCCGGACATGGGGCGCGAGCTCACGGAAGGCGCGGGCGTGGGCCGCCTGCAACGCCGCCCCCTCCTGAGCGGAGAACTCCCGGCCCATCTCCCTCGCCAGGGCGTTGACCATCAGCCCGGCGCTCATGCCGACCCGGCGGTGGATGCGCCAGGTGGGCAGGTCGAGCCCCGCGGCCTCCAGGGCGGTGCGCCAGGCGAGCACGTGCTGGTAGACGCTGTCCACCAGGGTGCCATCCAGGTCGAAGAGCAGTGCCGGCTCCCTGCTCGCTTCCACGCCGCGATCCTAGTCCTCCTCCGGAAACCCGGGCAGGCCGGCACCGGAGCCGGCCGCCCGGAGGCGTGCGACCCGGGCCTGCCCGGGCTACGTGCCCTCCACGAAGCCGGGCTCCGCATAGGCGGGATTCGGGTAACGGTAGAAGCCCTCGCCCGCCTTGGCGCCGGTGCGTCCGGAATCCACGTAGCCGCGCAGCCAGTCGGCGTTGGTGCGGAGCTGCACGTCCCCGGTCACCCCAGCCCAGTACTCCGTGATGTGCCAGGCGGTGTCGATCCCGACGTCATCGAGCGCGCCGAAGGGACCGAACGGTGTCTTCATGATCGCCATCCAGGCGCGATCGACGTCCTCGACCGAGGCCACGTCATTGGCGACCAGCGTGATCGCCGCGCGGTTCATCGCCGTGTAGACGGCGTTGAAGACGTACCCGATGCTCTCGCGGCGCATCCGGATCGGGATCTGACCGAGCCGGCGGGCGAAGGCGACCAGCAGCTCGGTGGTCTCCGTGGACGTGCCGGGGTGCGGCATGACGTCGACGACGTTGGCCGACCACACCGGGATGTGGAAGTGGAGCGCCGCCAGGCGATCAGGCCGTCCACTCGCCTCGGCGTACATGGAGGGTAGGAGCGTCGAGGTGTTGGTGGCGAACAC
>DNAU01000369.1:0-9588 GCA_003491925.1 Chloroflexota bacterium | reverse complement strand
GTCGAGGTGTTGGTGGCGAACACCGTGCGGGGTGGGCAGAGCCCGTCGAACTGGGCGAGGACGCGTCCCTTGAGGTCGGGGTCCTCGGGCACGCACTCGATGAGCACGTCGGAGTCCGCGCCGGCCGCCACCGGGTCCGCGGTCACCGTCACCCGGGCGAGCGACCGTTCCAGCTCGCCGGCCGCCAGCACCCCGGCGGTCCGTTGCTCCTCCGCGTAGGCGCGGAGGCGCCGAGGGGCGGCCTCGCGGGCGGCGGAGTCGATCTCGTACACCACGACCTCGTACCCGTGGGTCGCGGCCTGGAGCCCGATCTGCAGGCCCATGGTGCCGCTGCCGATCAGCAGCACCCGGCGCACGTCCTCGACGCGCATGGCAAGCCTCCCGCTCACATACCCGAAATCCGATCCGGGCAGAGAACCACGGGCGCGCGGCGGGCTCGGCGGTCACCACGCCAGCCGTGCCCATGGTCCGCCAACCGGCACCGGCAGGCTACCCCTCCCCTCTCGAGGATGCCAGGGACCTTCGGCCCAGGGCGCCAGGGGGCCACACCGTGATTCGATGCGGTCGGCCTCTTGTATCGAGTATCGTAGATGGTCGATGATCACCTCCGATCAGGCTGCGGCGTGGGCCTCATGGTTCCGGGCCCTCGGAGATCCGACCAGGATCCGCCTGCTCCACGTGCTCGCCGGCGCCGGCAAGCCGATGAAGGTGGGCACCCTGGTCGAGCGGGTGGAGGTTGGCCAATCCACGGTGTCGCACCACCTCCGCCAGCTCGCCGGCGTCGGATTCGTGCGGCTCCGGCGCGAGGGGACCACCACCTGGTGCGAGATCAACCGGGACTGCTTCTCCGCCTTCCCCCCGGCCGCGGCCTCCATCATGGACGCGCGCCGGGAAGACCGCCCAACGGCCGGCGACCCGGATGGCACCTGAGCTGACGATCCGGCCGCTCGAGGCGGGCGACTGGCCGGCGGTGCGAGAGATCTACGCAGCTGGGATCGCGACCGGTGACGCCACCTTCGAGGAGGAACCTCCCAGCTGGCACGACTTCGACGGCCACCGGCTCCCGACCCTGAGGTTCGTGGCGATGGATGCCGCTGGTGCAGTGGTCGGGTGGGTGGCCGCCGCAGCCGTCTCCGACCGATGTGTCTACGCCGGAGTGATCGAGCACTCGGTGTACGTCGACCCGGCGCGGCGCGGTCGCGGGGTCGGCCGGCTCCTGCTCGACCACCTCATCGCCGCCAGCGAGGCGGCCGGCATCTGGACGATCCAGTCGGGCATTTTCCCCGAGAACACGGCGAGCCGCACTCTCCATGCCCGCTGCGGGTTTCGCGAGGTCGGTGTGCGCGAGCGGGTGGGCCGGCACCGGGGCCGCTGGCGCGACGTGGTGATGGTCGAGAGACGGAGCCCGGCAATCCTCTAGCTGAGACCTCTGCCGGACACCCCGGCCAGACGGTCCCCCTGTACGTGGAGCGGATCCGCGTCAGCTGGGGCGACGACCAGCTCGGCTCCGGCTCGACGGGCCGGGCCATTCGAACCGGCTCGGTCCAGGTGGTGGACGACCTCAGCCGCTCGCCCGGGTTCGCACCGTGGCGAGCCGCGGCCGGTGAGTGGGGCCTGCGCTCCTCGTGCGCCTTCCCCCTGGTCGTGAGCGACGAGACGATCGGAGCTCTCTCCATCTACGCGGGGGAGGTCGGGGCCTTCGATCCCGCATCCGTCGCGGCGTTGACGGAGCTGGCCGCCGACCTGGGGTACGGGATCGGGCGGCTCCGCGACGCCGAGCGACTGGCTCGGAGCGAGGAGCTTCTCCGCGAAGCGCAGGCGATCACCCATGTGGGGCATTGGCAATGGGACCTCACCACGGGCCGGATCCACTGGCTTGCCGACGAGATGTTCTCCATCCATGGCATCGCGCCCGGACAGTGGCCGCACACCCGCGAGGCACTCCTGGACCTGGTCCATCCGGATGATCGTGCGTCCGTGCAGCAGGCGTTCGATCGGCTGGGCTCGGGTGGCGCTCTCGACCTCGAGCACCGCATCGTGCGGCTCAACGGAGACGTCCGGTACGTTCGCCAGCGAATAGCGGGTTCCCGCCACGATCATCCCACCCGAATCCTCGGTGTTTGCCAGGATGTGACCGACGCAACGGTCGCCGCGATGGCAGTCAAGCGCGCCAACGAGGAGCTCAGCCAGATGAGCGCCGAGGCGCGCTCCTCGCTCACCAGGCTGCGGAGCTCCGACCAGCAGCGGCGGCTGCTCGGCGGCAGGAGGCGCTCGCGAACGTGCGCAAGCACGCCCGAGCGCACTCGGTCGCGGTCGCTCTCGAGGACGTCCATGAGGGCATCCTGCTGCGCGTGGCCGACGACGGAGTGGGCTTCGACAGCGGTGACGGCGAGGCGAACCGTGTTGGCCACATCGGGATCGCCAGCATGATCGAGCGGGCCGAGCTGGCCGGAGGCTGGCTGCGCATCGACCAGCCGGGCACCGGCACCGTGGTCGAGGCTTAGATACCCGTCAGCCGGGTGCCGGAGCCCGTTCCCCAGGAAACGGAGACACCGCCGCCGTGCGTAGCACGGGACTCGTGAGCCCGCGCCGGTCGCGCCTCAGCGCGAGCGCTGGTCGCGCTCGTAGGTGACCACCGCGAGCGGGAGGTCGTACGGGAGGACACTGGGGCCCTCCCGAAGGTAAACATTGGGGGGCGGGGCGACGTTGACGGTGGCACCCGAGTTCTCCTCGTCGACCACCCGGTAGCCGTGCTCGGTGAGGCGCGCCGTGTCCCGCTTCTGCTCGTCCTCGGAGCCGTACTTCCGGCGGAGCCGCACCGGGTAATGGGCACGTGCCGCCCAGTGCTGGAGCCGCCACCGCCGCCAGAGGTCGCGAAGCCAGCCCGACGTGGTCACCGCCGGATCTTCTCACCCGGATGGGCGGCTTGCAGGCGCGATCAGAGTCACGGCTCGAAGCGGCCCCGTGTGCAGCCGAGGTGGGATCTGGGTGCTCTCATCGAGGTCCGGCGCCTCCCCTCCCACAAGCGCACTGACCCTGGGCGTTCCCTTGGCGCCAAACGGCCGCATCATTACGCCGATGCCGGCCCGCGTTCCAGAGAAGCGTCGCCCCACCGCGCCGCATCGCCCCCGCCTCCCCGCCTGGGTCGCTCAGGTGCCGGGTCCCGGTGACCCGCTGCCCGACCAGGTCCAGCAGTTCCTCGACTACCTGCGGGTGCAGCGCAACCGGCCGCTCACCACCGTCCGCGCCTACCGGTACGACCTTGCCAAGTTCGTCGCCTTCGCGCGGGTCAGATCCCCGGGGACCGGTCTCTGCGAGGGCCTCGACGCGGCGGCGCTCCGCCGCTACCAGATCGAGCTCGCCGAGGCCCTCCCCCACCCGCGCACCCGGGCGCGCGCCCTGGTCGCACTCCGCCAGTTCCTCCGCTACGCGTACGACGAGGGCTGGACCGCGGCCGAGCTCTCCCGCCGGGTGGTGGTGCCCCGCTACATCGTCGGGGACCCCCATCCGATCGCGACCGAGGTGGTGCCCCGGCTGCTGGCCGCCCTCCCCCGGGACGGGCTGCGCGACCTGCGGGACCGCGCATTGGTCCACTTCCTGATCAGCAGCGGCTGCCGGATTGGCGAGGCGTGCGCGCTCGACCGGGGCGACATCCGGCCGGACGGCTTCCGGGTGCTCGGCAAGGGTGGCAAGCACCGCACCGTGTTCCTCACCGAGGACGCCTGGACGGCCGTCCGCGACTACCTGCTGGCACGCGGCCAGGACGCCTCCCCCGCCCTCTTCATAAGCGTCGCCCATCCCGACATGCCGGGCGGGCGCGTGCTCCCCGGCAACCGGCTCACCACCGATGGGGCGCGCCGGGCGCTCACCGCGCTGCGGCGCCGTTTCGCCCGCGACCCCGACGCCTTCCGGTTGATCGAGGGCCTGCGCAGCCCCCACGCGGCGCGTCACACCGCGGCCACCACCCTCCTGGAGGCGACCGACGGGGATGTGCGCCTGGTCCAGGAGGTGCTCGGCCACGCCACCCTGGAGACGCTGCGGGTCTACACGGAGATCACCGACCGGCGGAAGCGGGCCGCCTACGCGCGCCTGGGCGACTATCTGCGGGAGGTCGGCGAGGGCTGACCGGTGGCGGAAGGCCGGCGCGGGTCGACCGGCTGCGGCGGCTGGGTGAGGGCTGACCGGAAGCCGGCTTGGCGAGGGCCGACTGGCGGGCTCAGCCGGGAGCCGGCTCGGCGCTCCCGCCGGCGTCGACGATCTCCGGCTCGATCGCGATCTCGGCGTTGACGCTGTTGGCGATGAAGCACTCGTGGTGGGCCCGGACCATCAGGGCGCGCACCCTCTTGGCGGCCCCCGCCGCGATCACCACCCGGGGGTGCAGGGTGATCCGGGTGATCCGGACAGGTTTGTCCTCAAGGGACATGAGCGCCTCCGCGCTGTCCTGGTAGCCGACCACGTCGATGCCCTCGCGCGCGGCCAGGGCCAGGAAGCTGAGCATCTGGCAGGAGCTGGCCGCGGCCAGCAGCAGCTGCTCGGGGTTGAGCCGCTCGGGGTCGCCCCGGAAGCTCGGGTCGGCGCTCAGCGAGAGCGTGACCCCGGCGGGGGGCGCGCTGACCTGGTGGGTCCGGTCGTAGGCGGCGTAGCCGCCGCCGGTCGACCCCTGCCAGGTGAGCTCGGTCCAGTACCGGTGGGGATGGGCTCTCATCGGGCGGCTCGATTCTAGGTTCCGGTGGACGCCCGCTGGACGGATCCCGGTCGCTGGACCGCCCCCAGGCCCTGGGATCGCAGCCAGCCGTCCACGATCTCGAGGAACTGCTGGGGGGCCTCGAGCATCGGGATGTGGCCGACACCGTCCAGGACCTGCAGCTCCCAGTCGGGGTGATGGCGCTGCGCCTGCCGGGCGGCGCCGACCCGGACCAGGCGGTCCCGCTCGCCGTGGATGACCAGGGTCGGCACCCTCACCCGGCGCACCAGGCGGCGGAGCCCGACCCGGTGGACGAGAGCCCGGATGATCGAATGCGCCGCCAGCACGTAGGCGGTGTCCTCCTCCCTGAGACGGCCGCGCAGGCGCTCCAGCTGGATGTGGGCGTCGACCACGTCGGCGGGGATGGTCTCCGGCCGCTCCGCGCAGAGGCGGAGGGCGCCCTCGACCAGGTCCTCCACCGAGAGGCGGTCGCGGGCGTGCCGGAGCAGGCGCCGCCCCAGGGCGGGCAGCAGGTAGGCGGCGAAGGCGAGGCTGACCAGCGCCGGGCGGCGCCTGCTCCAGGGGCTGGGCAGGACCGCGTCGACCAGCACCAGGCCCGCCACCCGCGCCGGGTGCAGGCTGGCCTCCTTGAGGGCGATCAGCCCTCCCATGGAGTTGCCGACCAGCACCACCGGTTCGGTGCAGGTCCGCTCGATGACCCGATCGAGAAGGGCGGCGTAGGCGGGGACGGTGGCCAGCCGCCCGTTGACCGGGGTGAGACCGAAGCCGGGGAGGTCGAGGGCGAGCACTCGCCCGTAGCGGGTGAGCTGCGGGGCGACCCGCATCCAGTTGAGGTGGGAGCCACCGAGGCCGTGGACCAGCACGATCCGCGCGGGCCCGGAACCCCATTCCGCGAGGTGCACCGGGCCGTCGACGTCGATGGTGGTCGACCACATGGGTGCAGATCGTAGGCGCTCCGGCGGTCGTGCCCCAGGGCGCCGCTCGGAGGGTGCCCCCCTACCGAACCGCGGCCTGGCCCGGGCCCTCCCGCCGTCCGGGGTCGGGGACCCAGACGTTGCCGAGCACCTGGACCTCACCGGCGAAGCCGGCGTCCCACGCCGCGGCGATGGGACCGGCGATGGGAGGATGCATCTCGAGGGCGAGCAGCTCCTCGCGGGTGACCCACCGCACCTCCTCGATGGCGGGGTCGCCGAGGGTGGGATCGCCGGGCGCCGTGCCGGCCGGCCTCCCGGCCGAGCCCGCCCGCGGAGCATCGCCTGGCTCCGGGCTCGTGGCCCGGGCGGCGAACACCAGGTTGACCAGGTGGCGGCCACCCGGCTCGATGGCGTCGCAGACGACGGCCAGGCGGCCGATCTCGGCCTCCAGCCCGGTCTCCTCACGCAGCTCCCGTCGGGCGGCTTCGACCAGGGTCTCCCCCCTCTCGACCCCGCCGCCGGGCAGCAGCCAGTACCGGTGGCCGCCCTTCCCGTGCGCCACCAGGAGCAGACGGCCGCCCTCGGTGACGCAGACGGCGACCCGGACCCGCGGCTCCATGGGCCGATTATCGGCCACCCATTGACAGCGAACAGGTGTTTGGCTTAGGCTTGCGCCCATGGGAACAGACGTTCTCTCCGGTGGCGGGTGGCCTGCTCCCCCGGTCGGCCCGCGGGCCGCATGGCGCGGGAGAGCCGTGATCGTCGACGAGCAGCCGCCCCGCCGCATCCCGCGTCGCCGTGGGTGGCCGGTCGGGCGCATCGTTCTGGTGACAGCCCTCGCCACCTGCATCGGGTGGGGGCTGGCCGGTGGGGCCGGCGCCAGCTCGGCTCCGACGGCTGCCGCGACCGTGGTGGTCCGTCCGGGCGACACGGTCTGGAGCATCGCCGCCGGCCATCCTGACGGCGAGGACATCCGCACCGAGGTGGCCCAGATCCTCTCCCTCAACCGGCTGCGCTCGCCGATCATCCAGCCGGGGGAGACGCTGGTGGTACCCGCCGGCTGATCCCCGCCGGCGGGCCCCGCGGTTGAGCCGCGCCGCGGCTTCCGTTAGCGGAACCAGGCCACCCCCGGGACCGGGAAGAGGGGCGCCCCCCTCTTGTCGGGAGAACCTCCGCACGGCCCGGCCGCTGCGCCATGAAGCGCCCTAGCTCTATAGGATAATGTGATAGCGATCATATCAATTGAGGGCTTCCGATGCTGGGGATCGTCACCATCACCCTGGACCCCGTCGAGCTGCTGGTATGGGCGCTGATCGGGCTCGTGGTGGGCTTTCTCGCCACCCGGGTGATGCTGGGTCACGGCCTGGGGGTGGGCGCTGACATCGTCGTCGGCCTGGTGGGCGCGGTGGCGGGCGGCTTCCTCGCGCAGCTGTTCGGGGTGACGCTCGACATCCCCGGCCACCCCTACATCTCGGAGGGCGTCATCGCGTTCCTCGGAGCGGTGGTGCTGCTCGCCGTCATGCGCATGCTCGGAGTCGGCGGGCACCGAGGAGTGCTCCGACGCTAGCTAGAGCGTCGAGCCGTAGCCGAGGCTCTCCAGGGCCTGGTCGATGGGAATCGCGAAGGCGAGATGCAGCGGGCAGACCGCGGCTCGGGCGCAGGGCGTGTCATCCGAACCGGCGGCGATCATCCCGATGACCCTGCCGTCCGCGTTGACGAGCGCGCCTCCGGAGTCCCCCGTGAAGATGGGGGTGGCGGCCTCGATGATCCCGGCGAGGTTGACCGTGGTGGAGCCCACCCCGTAGCTGACGGTGCGGTCCAGCGCCAGCAGACGCCCGGCGGCGGCCCGGGGCGCGATCTCCAGCCCCATGGCATTCCCGATCGCGACCACGGGGTCGCCCACCGCCGCGGACGACGACTTCTCCAGCTCGGCGGGCCTCACGGCGCCGCCGCCCTCGATCTGGAGCAGCGCCAGGTCGTCGCTGGGATCGTCGATTACGATGCTGGCGGGGCGCACCAGGCCGACGCCGTCGATGCGAACCCCGATGAAGACGTCGCCACGGACCACGTGGTAATCGGTGAGGACCAGACCGCCGGACGACACGATGATGCCGGTCCCGAGGATCTGCGTTCCCGCCGGCTGGGCGAAGGTGATGGTGTCCACCACCGACAGCTCGACCTGCCGGGTCAGCGTCCCGACACTCACCGCCGGCCCGGATCGGAGCGGACGAGCGGCAGGGGCCGCCGCCGCGGCGACCAGCGCGATCTCGAGGGCGACCAGCAGCGGGAGGCAACACCGCGCCGGGGACCACGGACGCCCTCCGCCTCCCCGCCGCGTCGAGACGCGCGGAGCGGACATCCCAGGTCCCCTAACCAATCCTTAACGGCGTTAATGTTAGCCGATAACCTGCTCCAATTCCCGGAGTTGACGGGAGAGATCTGATCGGGCCGGTGCCGGCCCTCGGGGCCGGCGCAGCGGTTCCCCACCCACCGTCGAACGGTGCATGATCTCGGCTACCGTACCCGCCGGGGGAAACAACATCCACCGTGATCGACGCGTGCCCCACGGGCTCGTGACGGAATCTGGGAGGCCGTTCCCGTTGGGACGGCGATGTCGCAGGATAAGGACCGCCCTCGCGTGGGGGCACCGAGCCGTCAGGGCTGGTGAGCGACCGTTCAGGACCGATGAGCCGAGACGCCAGGGACACGTGAGAGGACAGGCACCCGCCCGCAAGAGGACGACGACCGTCCCGTACCAGATCGCCCTCCGCACCAGCCGGCCCGCCGAGGAGGTGCTCGCGCAGGTCGATGTCGATCAGGTGCCCGGCCTGGCGGTGGCGGAGCGCGGCGCCCACTACCTCGTGGTGCGGCCGAAGCGGCGGTTCCGGTACGGCGCCGACATCGCCGCCGGGCTCGGGGTGGCCGTCGTGCTCGCGCTGCTCATCCTCACCGCGGTCACGCCGGTCGTGCTCGTGGCTCTCCCGGTGGCTTTCCTGCCCGTCGTTCCCCTGCTCCTCGAGCATCGGCCCGATCTGGCCGTCAGCGCCATCGAGGACGACGGGGAGACCCGGGTCACAGCACACGGGCAGGCGTCACCGGAGCTCGTCGAGTACCTCGACCGCTACCTCGAGGCCCTACCGGCGGTCAACGGATCGGGGCCGCAGGACGGTGACAGCGAGGACGACGCGGCCCCCGGCGAGGAGGACGACGTCACCGCCGACGAGGAGGACGGCGTCACCGCCGACGAGGCTGACGCCGATGCGGCCTACGGGTATCGGGACTACCAGGTCGTACCCCCGCCGCCTCCGCCCCCGCCCCCGCCCCCAGGGCTCCAGCCGCCGCCCTCGCCATCGGCTCTCCCGCCACCGCCGCCCCCTCCCCCGCCGTGGGCTCCGCGCGGGGTCGCCCAGTAGGACGCGAGCGGTCGCGTAGGCACGCGCACCGTCGAACAGCTCAACTGCAGCGAAGCTGGGCGCTCGCGACGAGACGGGCTCAGCGAACCACGCGGATGACCGCGGTCACCACTCCTTCGAGGGAGAGCTCGCCGCTCACGAAGATCGGCTCGTAGCTGGCGTTCTCGGGCTGAAGCCACACCCGTCCGCCCTCCCGGAAGAAGCGCTTGACAGTCACCTCACCCTCGCCGGTCGTCGCGTTCTCGATGCGGGCGACGACGATGGTGCCGTTGGACGGCGCGTCGCGCCTCGGCCTCACGATGACCATGTCGCCGTCGAGGATGCCGGCCTCGATCATNNCGGGCGACGACGATGGTGCCGTTCGGCGGCGGGTCGCGCCGCGGACGGACGACGACCAGGTCCCCGTCGAGGATCCCGGCGTCGATCATGCTGTCGCCGTGGACGGTGAGGGCGTAGCTTCCGTCGTCGCCGGCGATCTCGCTGCCGACGTTGATGTGGTCCTCGACGTTCGCCTCGGCGAGCACGGGAGAGCCCGCGGCCACCCGGCCGATGAGGG
>DNAU01000276.1 GCA_003491925.1 Chloroflexota bacterium | reverse complement strand
GAGCTAACGTCGAAGCTTGTGGAAACAGCCGCTGAGGTCCCGGCGGAGCCGGGAATGAATACGGCGTAGCCTTCCAGGTTGCTGTCAACAAGAGCGACCCGTACCAGCGGGTCGACCTGGAGGCCACGCCGTGTCTGCAAGGTACCAAGTTCTGCCCCCGACTGCACCTGTTCCGGCGCCCGAGGACGTGATCGAGCAGCTGGTCCGGCAGGGCGCCCAGCGGCTGCTGGAGGCCGCCCTCACCGCTGAGGTCGACGAGTTCCTAGGCCGGGCCCGCTACCAGCGGGTCGGCCAGCTCCGCGGCTACCGCAATGGCCACCTGCCGGCTCGGAGCATCGGGGTGGGGATGGGGGCGGTGGAGATCCGCCAGCCGCGGGTGAGCGATGTCCCCGAGGGGGCCGAGCCGTTCCGTTCGGAGATCGTGGGCCGCTGGGAGCGGCGCTCGCGGACCCAGGGCCGGCTACTCGCCCGCCTCTACCTCGAGGGGCTGGCCAGCGGCGACTTCGAGCCGGTGTTCCGGGCCCTGGTCGGCGAAACCGAGGGGCTGTCGCCCAACACCATCCTGCGGCTCAAGCAGGAGTGGGAGGACGAGTACCGGCTCTGGCGGTGCCGCCCCCTCGGCGAGCGCTACGTCTACGTCTTCGCCGACGGCCTGTACCTGAAGGCCGGCCAGGAGCGAGAGAAGACGGCCGTGCTGGTCGTCATCGGGGTGCGCGCCGACGGTCAGAAGGAGCTGCTGGCCATGGAAGAGGGGTACCGGGAGAGCACCGTCTCCTGGTCCCAGGTGCTGCGCGGGCTGCGCGATCGTGGTCTCGTCGAGCCGCCGCTCGTGGCGGTCGGTGACGGCGCCATGGGGTTCTGGGCGGCCCTCGACGACGTCTACCCGAGCACCCGGCACCAGCGCTGCTGGAACCACCGGGCCCTGAACGTCCTCGACAAGTTGCCCCGGCGCCTCCATGGCGAAGCCCGCGGCCGGCTCCACGCCATCTACGAGGCTCCCACCCGAGCGGAGTGCGCCCGGCTGCGTGCCGGCTTCGCCCAGGAGCTCCGCGCCCAGGGCCAGGCCAACGCTGCCGACTGCCTGGAGCGCGACGCCCAGGACTTCCTCACCTTCTACGACTTCCCCGAGGAGCACTGGCTCCATCTGCGGACCACCAACCCCATCGAGTCGATCTTCGCCGGGGTGCGGCTGCGCACCAACGCCGCCAAGCGGATGCGAGTTCGGGAGAACGCCCTCTACCTGGTCTTCAAGCTGATCCTGCGGCTGGGCACCAACTGGCGGGCCATCAACGGCCGCAACCAGATCTCCCTCCTGCTCGCCGGCGAGCGCTTCGTCGACGGCAGGCTCCAACGTCAGCCGGCCACGGAGGGTGCCGCCGCATAGCTCATCTCACTCGACTTGCTGGAAGGCTTCTCCACAAGTATTGACAAGAGCTCAGCTACGCGATGTCGCTCAGTGAAGAGCGGCGGTCCGCGCTCAGAGAGTGCATCCGAGCTAGCCTTCCGATGGCATCCGATGGCTCGATCTCCCTGACCGCGCGCGCCTGGGCGATCCGCGGCCGTTTGCCCACAGGCTAGCGTCCGCGTCTCAAGTGTCATAGCCCAAGACTGGGCCATCCCAGTGTCTGCTCATGTCACTCAAGACCCTGACGCTAGCCCGTGTGCAGGCGGCGCCCGTCAACTCGCGGGCAAGGCCTCACTCGCTGACGAGGGTCGGGCTTGGCCGGGAGGCGGCACGTCGTTGCACGGGGCCGTCACCTCGCGGCGCCGGCGGCGTGATGGGGCCGGGTCAGCGACGAAGTCCCAGGTAGCGACCGAGCAGCGCGAAACCCGCGAGGCAGGCGGCGACTTCGGCCATGGCCCGGAGCGCCCCGTCGTAGCCGTCGCTCACGACGATCCCCGCCGCCAGGACCACGATCCCGAGCAACGCGGCCACCCCCCCGGCGAAGACCCAGGGGTGGCCACGGAGAGGCGACGGGACCACCCGCCCAAGATCGTCGAAGACGTCACCCGCCGTGCCGGCCGCCTCGACCCGAATCCGCGAGGCCCGCATCACCGGGATCCAGGCGGCTGCCAGGACGATGGCGGCCGCGCCGGCGGCGACGAGCAAGACCTCCCCTGACTCGGGAACGCTCAGGACCCGTTCAACGCCGTGGATGCTGGCCAACAGGTAAGCGAGCCCGCTCATGCAGACCAACCCTGATACGAGAGCAACCGCCATGCGGCGGCGGATGATGGCGACCTCCGCGGAGGGCAGCACCGGGGTGCGCCGACGGCGGATGGTTCGCAGCAGTCCCAGTCCGCCCGCAACCAGGGAGACCTGGGCGGCCATGATTGCCACCAGGAAGGCGACCACGGTCGCGGGAGCGCTCCCCGCCACTTGCCCCTGGGCGCCTCCGCCCCAGACCCCTGGCAGCCAGAACTGCGTCATCCCCATCGCGCACGCGACTCCGGCGACGGCCAGCGCCGCGAAGCCCCAGCGCACTGACCGCACCGTCGCCGCGCTGCCCAGCTGGTCGGCGAAGTGGGCGGCGATCTCCGGCGGCGCCCCGAAGCGCTCCACGGCTGTCTCGTCGCAGTGCAGATGATCGGTGACTTCCGCCAGGATGCGACGGCGGACTCGTCCCCGAACCCCACGGCGGCCCATCTCGGCGCTCAGGTCGCGCAGGTACACCTCGATCACGAGAGCACCGATTCGATGACGCGGACGAAGCTCCGCCACTCGGTTCGTCCCTCAGCGAGGGCAGCCCGACCCCGATCGGTGAGCCTGTATACGCGGCGCTTCCGCCCCGGCTCGTGGGACCAGCGGCTGCTGAGCAGCCCCGCAGCCTCGAGCCGGTAGAGGGCCGGGTAGACCGTGCCCTCGCCGAGGTCGAGGGCCCCCTGACTCCGGCTGCGCAGGCGCTCGACGATCAGGTAGCCGTGCGCCGGCTCCTCAGAGACGGCAGCCAGGAGCAGGGTGTCCAGATGGCCCTTCAATACCTCGGCTCGCAAAGCATTGTCAACCATATCATGCCCAGGCCGTCCCAGCGCCACTGCGCCCAGCGGCTCCATGAAGGTGACTGTCCCATGACCGCCGGTGAGACGGGTTCCAGCGCACACAGGCGGTTTGACGGGGCGGACGGGGCCCCCTTAGAGTCAACTAATGCACCCCGTCCCCGGGGGTGGCGCATGAGCGCCCTCCCCGCGTCCGCGGCCATCGAGCTCGACGCACCGGCGACCGCCGACGCCGGTCAGGCCTGGCACGAGGCCCCCGATCCCCGCCGATGGGTCGCGCTCGCCACCGTGCTGACAGCCCTCTTCATGGCGCTGCTCGACGTCTCCATCGTGAGTGTGGCCATTCCCGCCATCCGGACCAATCTTGCGGCCAACGACGCCGACATCCAGTTCGTCATCGCAGGCTACGGGCTCGCCTATGCGGTGACCCTCATCACCGGGGGACGTCTGGGTGACATCTTCGGCCGCAAGCGCCTGCTCATGTTGGGCATGGGTGGGTTCGTGCTGGCGTCGGCGCTCTGCGGGCTGGCCCAGAACCCGCTGATGCTGGACCTCTCCCGCGTCCTCCAGGGCGGGATGGCTGCGCTCATGTACCCACAGGTGCTCAGCATCGTGCAGGTCACATTCCCTCCGCACGAGCGGGCGCGCGTCTTCGGGTTCCTGGGCGCGGTCATCGGGATCGCCACCATTGCCGGCCCGCTGGTCGGCGGGCTCATCATCCGCGATGACCTCACCGGCGGGTCGTGGCGCTGGATCTTCCTGGTCAACCTGCCCATTGGGATCGTGGCGCTCGCGGCGGCCTCCCGGGTCGTCACCGAGTCTCGCGCCCCCAACGCCACCCGGCTCGACCTCGTCGGCGCCGGCATCGCCACCGCAGGGCTGGTGCTCCTCGTCTACCCCCTGGTGGAGGGGCAGGTGGCCGGCTGGCCCCTCTGGACGTTCGTCTGCATGGCCATCAGCCCCTTCGTTCTCCTCCTCTTCGTCCTCTACGAGCGATCCCTCCCGACGAGCGCTTTCCCGCTGGTCCAGCTCTCGCTCTTCGGGATCTCCTCCTTCCGCATCGGCCTGCTGATCTCCCTGACCCTGCTCGCGGGCATCCCGGCGTTCTTCTTCACCTTCAGCCTCATGGTCCAGGTGGGCCTCGGCTTCAGCGCCCTCAACGCCGGGCTCACCACGGTCCCCTGGAGCCTCGGTACGGCATTCGCCTCCATCATGTCGACCCGGCTGGCGCCGCGGTTCGGCAAGTGGACCATCACCGTGGGCGCCTCCATGATGGTGGTGGGGATCGCCGCCATCATGCTGACCCTGCACGCGGCCGGCACCGGGCTCACCGGCTGGGACCTCATCCCCAGCTTCCTGGTCACCGGTCTCGGCATGGGCACGGTGGTGGCGCCGCTGCTCAACATCGTCCTGGCGGGCGTGCCCCCGCGCCACGCCGGCTCGGCCTCCGGAGTGCTCACCACCGTCCAGCAGCTCGGTGGAGCCATGGGCGTCGCCGTGGTGGGCGTCGTGTTCTTCGGGCTCCTCACCGGAGGCGCCGCTCCCGCTGCCTCCGCCGTGACCCCGGCGCTGCGGGTGCAGCTCACCCAGGCGCACCTATCTCCCGGGGCGGTGAACGGGGCGGTCGCGACCTTCACCCGCTGCTTCGAAGCGCAGGCATCCTCCAGCAACCCGCAGCAGACCGCCCCGGGGTGTCCGTCGACCGCCGGCACCACGTCGAACCCCGCCAACTCCGCCTTCTCCGGTGCGGCCTCGTCGGCGCTCGCCAAGGACTTCGTCAGCGCTCTGGAGGTGCTCCTCTTCTTCAACATCGGCTTCTGGGGGCTGACCGCACTGCTGTCACTGGCGCTACCGCGGGCGCGTGCCCAGGGAACCGTGGGAGGAAGCACGGCGCACTGACAGGTGACAGGTCGGCTCCCGTACCCGGGCACCGAGGTGGTCGAGGCCGTGGCCGGCGGCCCAAACCGGGCCGCCTATGTCGTCGAGCGGCAGGCGTGTGTCTTCGTCGCGCAGCGGCGCAGTGAGCCGCGGCTGCCCTCAGACAACGGCGCCCGGCCCAGGGGCACGGGCCGGGTCCAACCAGCGCGGGATAGGGGTGCCGTCGACCAGGTGGGCCACCAGGCCGCGAGCGGCGTGCACAGCGAAGCCCATCCCGTGGCCGGTGTAGCCTCCCAGCAGCAGCACACCCGGAGATGACGGCAGGGGTCCCGCCAGGGGGAGCCCATCCGGGCTGAAACCCATGATCCCGGCCCAGCGGTGGCCCACCGGCGCGGACACGCCGAGGTCGCGCAACTCCCCGTCCAGGAACGTCTGGATGGTGGCGGTGGGCAGGCAGACGGTGCCGACCTCCTCCGCGCGTGCCCGGTGCCGCATGCCTCCGACGAGGACGCACCCGTCGGAGAGCTGTCGCCAGTAACGGTAGCCCCACTCCGCGTAGGCGGGCGGCCCGAGCGTCGTCCCGCGGTCTCCCGGGCCGTAGCCATGGTCCGTGTGTCGCATACCCACCCGGGCGTGGCGCCTCAGACCGCGATTCAGCCGCGCGGAGATGGCTGAAGGTCCGGGCTGCGACGCCGGCCCTTGGCCGCTACGCCTCCGGGACCGGATGGAGCCCGTCCGGCGGCGCGACGACCACCCGCCCCGCGCGCACCACCACGTCGATGTCGAGTACCCGGCGGATGTCCTCGAGCGGATCCCCGGGGCATGCGGCGAGGTCGGCGGCAGCCCCGACGGTCAGCTCGCCGATCTGTCCCTCGCGCTGGAGCAGCCGGGCGGCAAGCAGGGTCGCGCTCTGAATCGCCTCGAGCGGGCTCCACCCAAGCTCGACCAGGATGGGGAGCTCCTCGGCCTGGTTGACGTCCTCCCACTCGAAGCCTCCGACATCAGTCCCGCACACGATCGGCACCCCGGCCTGCCGGCAGTTCTCTACCGACCGCCGGTGGACCTCGGGGACCTCGGTCCAGGGGGAGCCGCGCTCCGCGGCCCGGTTGCCGCTCACCTCGCGAGCGACCAGGAGCGTCGGCACCAGGGCGATGCCGTGCTCCGCCATCGCTCGGGCCGTCGCGGGGCGAATCGAGTAGCCGTGCTCGATCGAGTCGACTCCGGCGGCAACGGCCATATCGGTCCCGGTCGCCTCCGAGGCATGGGCGGCAACGCGCTGGCCCTGGCGGTGGGCCTCGTCGACCAGGGCGTCGAGCTCGGCCTGGGTCCACGGTGGGGGCGCATCGAGGTAGCCGTCGTCGGTGAGATGCAGCCCCCGGCCCTGGGTGGCGTACACCTTGATCCAGTCCACCCCGCGGGCGATCTCGCGCCTCACCTCGCTCCGGCAGCCCTCGGCGCCCTCGCACTCGGCGACGCCAACCGGAAATCGCCAGTCGCTGCGGTAACCGAGAAGGGGGTAGGTTCCGGTGCGCCCGATCGCGGGTCCGGCGACGAGGAGCCGAGGGCCGGGCACCACCCCCTCGGCCACCGCGTCACGGATGGCGACGTCGGCGTACCCGCAGCCCTCGGTCCCGAGGTCGCGCAGCGTGGTGAAGCCGTGCCCGAGCGCGACCCCGAGCGACCGCACCGCGCGGACGACTCGGTGGGCGGGGTCCTCACGCAGGATCTGGTGCGCGTAGGCCTCGCGCGTGCGATTGCCCTGGAGGAGGACGTGGGTGTGGGTGTCGATCAGGCCGGGCAGCAGGGTGCGGTCACCGAGGTCGAGAAGCTCGGCGTCCGCCGGCGGCTGGCCGCTCACCTGCTCGATCCGGTCGCCGCGGCAGACGACGACGCCGTCCGCGATCGTCCTGCCACTCCGGATGTCGAGGACGCGCCGGGCCCGGAACGCGACCGGCCGCGCGGCAGCGGCGTCGGGGCCGGCCGGCCCGGCGGTCGGTGGGGCCGCGGACGGCGGCACAGCGGGAGTCGGCGGCACGGCGGTCAGATCATCCCGCAACGCATCGCGGCGGTGGGGTGGCTGGAGGCAGGCGACCGGGACGTCGGGAGGGTCATCGTGGAGCGGAGGAATGCGGCGCTGGCCACGGTGCTAGCGGCAAGGACCTGGCTGGCCGCCGGCCGGCCACGCCCGCGTGCTGAACAGGAGCTTCCAGTGCCCAGTGGCACTGGGTGACGAGTGACAATCGGCGACGTGAAGCTCATGGGCGTCCCCTCCTGGTGGCAGATCCGGGTCGAGCAGTGGGAGGAGGCGACGGACTTCGCGCTCTGGCTGCGCGCAGCTGAACGCATTGAGATCCCCGCCGGCGGCATGGTGCCGGGACCACTGGACATCACGCCGCCACCCAGACCGCGGATTACGCCAATATCGGGGACATCGGGTTGGGCTACGGGACCTGCTAGGGTATGGTTGGCCTCGAGAGTAGCACTGCGCCGGGCAGCAGCACCGCTGCCAACACGTTCAATGACACGCCCCTCTACTGGGCGAATAGCCAGGGATGAATAGGGGACGCAGAGAGGACTGATCAGCGGCGGGTGAAGACCTCGAGAAGGTCCTCGGCCGCGGTCGATGGCAAGCGCCGCATCCGCAGGTCCTCGATGACCAGCAGGTCGACCCTGTTGAGCCGGTGCATCAGCTCCTTCCGGGTGTCTATGTCCGCCGCCGGCACCGGCTCTGGGATACAGTCCTCGCGCCGTCCGCGCCCGCGGGATTGTCCGAGAGACGGATCCGCCGGCTCATCTGGAGGCGACCATGAACAGGACGAACCTTCGCTCCTGCCGGGCTGGCGGCAGTGGCTCTGGCCGGGCGCGGCTCATCGGCGAGCTGCAGCGAGCCGGTCCCGGACCCTCCGCTGCCCATGTCCACCGGCGCCATCGCTCGGAGACCGTTGATGGATGAACCGGCGCGCGGCGTGGCGAGATCCCGCCGTCTCCTGCCCGCGCTGGTGAGCCTGGCCGTCGTCAGCTACGCAGTGGCGCTCATCCTGCCCTGGCACCACCGCTGGGACCCTGCGCTAGGCGCCTACCGCATCGTCGACGGCATCGACGGGGCGAGCTGGTTGCTGGGCCTTATCGTCCTCTGCGCCGTACTGGCCTGGCTGCTGGGCCGTGAGCAGGCCGGTTTCTACACCAAGATGGCGGCGGCGGTCACCGCCTTCCTGGCCCTCACCGGCATGGTGGTCGACTACCTCAACTGGCAGGCCGTGGGGGCTGAGGTCAACAGCCCCGTCTACGTCGGACCCGGGTTCTATGTCGCCCTGGCGGCCTCGGGTGTACTCCTGCTCAGCACCGTGCTGGGCTGGCGCTGGATCGAATCCTGGTAGCCGGTCTGGCGGAGCGCCGTCTGCCGCAGCGCCGTTCCCTGGGCGGAGGGGAGGACGCGCGTTGGACCCTGGAGCATCAAGCCGCACCGGACCCTTGGGGTGGAGGAACTCGCCGGCGCCTCTCGTGGCGACGACGGCTCAGTCATTGCCGGTGGTGCCCGAACCATTCCTTTGTCCAGAAGGCCGGCTGGCTGCCCGCCTGATTCATCAGCGAGTTGGCCGGGGTGGTCCGGGGTCTTTCGGGGCGGCTGCTCTTGCACAGCGCTCGGGACTGCGATGCCCACTAAGGAAGAGCTTGGAGGGCTCGCGGTACGACTGGGGGGAACTCTCCGAACCGGAGATGCGTTCTCATTGACGCTGGTGTCCACGTGCCCTTCCACCGAGACCACTGAACCGCAGGACGGGACCCCTACGCGCCAGTCGGACCGCGGGGGGCGACCGCCAGTGGGGCGCCGCGCCGGTTTCGCCGTCCTGACCGCGGTCGCCGTCGCGGCTGCCACCTTCGCCGTGATCGCGGTGTCGACGAGCGGACGCCACGGGCCCACGTCCCACCCAAGACCCTCGACCTCGGGAGCTGCGCTGAGCACTTCCCCGACCGCCGCCACCCCGGCGTCCGAGGCGCTGGGCCCCGCGGTGTCGCCGGGGGCGTGCGAACTCCCCGTGGAGGAGAGCAATGGCTCTGGTTCCGGCGGCCGCCTGGACCTCCTCGACACTGCCACCGGGTACCTCAGCGTTGATACCGCCTCCCCGGAGCCCAACCCGCCGTCGACCGCATCCGGAGAGACGAGCGTCTACCTCTCCGCCTTGGGCGGGTGGCTCACCGTGCCCATTGGGGCTGTCGCGCCACCGGACCTTCGCAGTCTCGCCTACGTGGGCCAGCCCACCATCCCTGTGAGCGATCCCTACCTGCCACCGGCCGGCCGGCTCTACGTTGTCGGCACCTCGGGCCCGGCCCGCCCCATCACTCCTGCTGGCGAGTACGACGTGCTGCTGGGGTGGGCCAACGAGGGGATTGTCGTCGAGCAACTGACCGTGCCGCCCCCGGCCACTCCCAACGGCGTCTCCAATCCTGGTGGCGGCCCCGCATACGCGTGGGCGGCCACCTATCCCGTCTACCTGGTTGATGCCGTCAGCGGTGCCGAGCGCCGGACCGGGCTCGACTTCAGCCTGTCGGCACTGAGCGGATCCGCACCCCTGGTGGGCGCCGACGCAGTCTGGTACGTCCAAGGGGATGCCCCATCCCAGACCGTGGTCAGGTACGACCTGCGGACGGGGACGGAGACCACGTGGTTCAGCGCAGATGGGTCCCCGTATGACGAGTTTGGCCTGATGGCGGTCGGCATCGCGGACGAGCCCGTCCTCTGGGCCTCGACTCAGGGGCAGGACACGGTCGATCGCCTCATCCTGCTCACCGCGCCGGGCGCAGTGACCGTGGTGTGGTCGCCACCTTCCGAGCGAGCCGCCTACTCCACCTGGCCGATCACGGTGACCGCCGACGAGGGCTGGATGTGGATCAGCGTCATCCGGGAGCAGCCGGCGGCGACGCCAGGTGACGCCGCGGCTGCACCGAGCGACGCCTCGACCGTTGCGCGCGGTCAAGCCGGCGTCCACCTCGACGGTGCCGGACCTCTCGCTCCGGGATCGTCGGTCACCCTCTACCGGTGGGTCCCGGGGTCGGCCCTGCAGGCGGTGGCGACCGTGCTGGTGGAGCTCAACGGTGGAGGCATCTTCGTGATGGGGTCGTGCCAGCCGAGCTGAGGCTGACGTTTCCCCCCATTCCCCGGCACTGGCCCAGGCCAGGGTGCTCTCACGGCGCCCGAGCATGTTGCCCGGGCTATCCCCCACCCTGGGGGTCGGCGCCGCGGCGTGGATGCCACAGCATCGCCAGTCAGGTGAACGGCTGCTCGGCCCCACCCGGAGTGTGATGCACCTCTCGCCGGCGCTCGACGACCTCGAACTCAGGGCCAAAGACGGCGGCCAGTCCTCCCGGGTCGTAGCCCAGGACGGGCAGGCCGGAGCACTGCCGAGGCCCGTCCCCCGTGAAGGTGCCGATCACCACGCGACCGTCTGCCGTCAGCGCCGTCCGGAGGGCGGCCAGGTAAGCGCTGCGCTGCTCCTCCTCCACGAGGAAATGGAACACCGCGCGGTCGTGCCAGATGCCGTAGCGGCGCTGCGGCCGCCAGGTGAGCACATCCTCGTGTATCCAGTGGACACCTTCGGCTCGCTCACCGAGACGTCTCCTGGCATGCGCCAGAGATGTGGAGGACACGTCGAGCACGCTCACGTCGCCGAAGCTGAGGTCGAGCAGACGGTCGACGAGCACCGAAGCGCCACCCCCGACGTCGACGACCGGCTGCTCCTTGGTCGCGCGGAGCGCCTCGAGTAGCGACAGCGACACGGTGGGCTCGTCCTGGTACCAGCTCATCTCGCTCGGGGGTCGCCGACCGCAGAGATCGTCCCAGTGAGCGGCCATCTCGCGAGCTCCAGCGTCCATCGCTCCCCGGTCACGATCCCCCAACGACGTGGCTCGCCGTGTATCCACCGCGCTCATCCTCAAGCGCGGCGGACTCGATCCCCACCCACAGGGACCGTCGTGTCGTGTCGAAGAGGGCCAGAACGAGGAGCAGACCGCGCCAGTCACCGTCACCTGGCAGCTGCCACGAGCTCCAGGCCACCGCGTCCTCCACCCGACCATCCACTCTCGTCCAGGCGGCTTCGGCAAGCTGGGCCGCGAAGTGAGCCTCGAGCACGCCGGCGGCGAGGTCCGTCTCGGCGACGGCTTCCTGGCGCCAGCGGCCGCCGCCTCCGCCCCCACCCTGTGGGCGCACGGTCACGCCGAGAGGGGGATAGAGAGACGGCATCCGTCCCGCCGCCTGAAAGTGAGGGTCACGCCATTCGGCGATGTGGCGAGGCATCTCCCAGTCGAGGGTGACGCGCAGGTCGACGCTCTGCCCGGAGCCCGCCACCGCCACCGCCCGGAGGACGGGGCCGTGGCCGCCGTGCCGGAGCATGATGCCCTCGCCACTCTGCCGCGCGACGAACCCGCCATGCCGGCGCCCGGGGCCGGCTTCGAGCATCTCCCATCCGAGTTCCCGGAGCTGTCGCTGGTAGTCGGCCAGCACCGACGCAGGGTCTCCGGCTGCGTCGAAGGCAGCCTCCAAGGTCGAGCCCCGCTCGTCCCAGGAGTTCAGAGCACTGCGGAGAAGCTGGGCCCCGGCCGGGAGCGGGAGGTCGTCGACGAGGTCCGTGGGCAGGCCGCCCACGACCAGGTCGACCGTCGGGCCGAAGGGTACGCGGGTGAGCAGGCGACGGGCGAGTTCCAGGCTCGCGTGGTCGAGGTCAGATTCGGAGGTCGCGCATGGCCACTATGGGCCATCGCCACCGGGCTTGCCCGGTTTGCCGTCGAGCCGCATTTCCCAGCACCGCCCAGAAGGAGCCCGGCTCGGGAGCGGCGCTGGTGGCCGGGGTGCGGTCAGAGGTTGCCGCCGTCCACCACCAGCACCGACCCGGTGATGAAGCTGGCCGCGTCGGACGCCAGGAGGACGGCGGTGCCGGCGATCTCCTCGGGCTCTCCCACCCGCCCGCAGCGCCGTCGCCGCGAGGATGAAGTCCGGATCTGCGGCGTCTCGACGAGCACCCGGGCGAACTCGGTGCGGATCAGGTCCGGAGCAATCGCGTTGACCCGGATCCCCCGCGGACCGAGCTCGCGCGCCAGCGACCTTGTGATGCTGATGAGGGCCGCCTTGCTCGCGCTGTACGCCCCGATCATGGGGTCGCCCCGGATTCCGCCCACCGAGGCGACGTTCACGATCGAGCCACCGTGCTCACCCATCCACGCCTCGACCGCGAGCCGGCAGAGCCGCCACGGTCCCTTGACGTTGACCTCCCAGATCCTGTCGAGGTCCGGCTCCTCGACGTCCAGCAGCAGACCGAATTGGGAGCTCGTCGCCGCGTTGTTGACGAGGACGTCGAGCCTGCCCCAGCTCGCGATGACCGCCTCGACGATCCTCCGGCAGTCATCGGCGCGACCCACATCCCCGGGCACGCCGAGCGCCTTCCCACCCTGCGCCTGGATCTCCTGCACCACCTCCTGACAGGCGTCGGCCGTGCGCGCGTTGACGGCGACCTGGGCTCCCTCGGCGGCGAGGGCGGTCGCGATCGCCCGCCCGATGCCGCGGCTACCGCCGGTGACCAGGACCCCCCGGCCGTCGAGTCGGAAGCTGACCGCCACGGCGCGCACCTCCTGGTCGGCTGAGGGCCGCGATCCCCGCGCTGCCATCGAGACTGCCAGCCGCAAGGCCCGCCGACGCCGACGGCACGCATGGTACTCGCCACCTCCGGGCGCGACCGACTGTCACCGGTGGCGGCGGCGGGATCGCGGGCGTCGACCCCCCTCCCGGCATCCGGCGGCGGAGGGAGTGTGCGACGGGACGGCGACCGCGGCATGGACGCCGGCGGCGCAGCACGCCTCCGGCGCGACGTGGCACGATCTCCGAGGTGACCAGCACACTCGCCGCGGCGCAGCGCCTCCGCGACCTGGCGCGCCTGCGCCGCGTCCGCGACCGGATCGACCGGGAATACGCGCAACCGCTCGACGTCGAGGCGCTCGCCCGCGGCGCGCACATGTCGGCCGGACACCTCAGCCGCGAGTTCAAGCTCGCCTACGGCGAGTCGCCATACGGCTACCTCATGACGCGGCGCATCGAGCGCGCGATGGCCCTGCTGCGTCGCGGCGACCTGAGCGTCACCGACGTCTGCTTCGCAGTCGGCTGCTCGTCGCTGGGCACCTTCAGCACTCGCTTCACCGAGCTGGTCGGTATCCCGCCCAGCACCTACCGGCGCCTCGAGGCGCGCGCGACGGCGGGCATGCCGCCGTGCCTGGCGAAGCAGGTGACCAGACCGATCAGGAATCGAGAAGCGCCGGTGGCCAGGCCCCAGCTAGGATGACCGCCATCGACATCATCACCACGCCGTCGGGAGCGCTGATGCCCGGCTCCTCCACCTTGGGAAGCAAGACCCTGCGCCATCTCGTCTCCTGAGCATGGCAACCGGGACCGATGCGCAGCCGCGCCTTGTGCAGGTTGCCGCCAGCCACGATCTGATCAGGGTGCACGGTGCCCGTGAGAACAACCTCAAAGGGGTTAGCGTCGACATCCCCAAGCGCCGGCTGACGGTGTTCACCGGCGTCTCCGGCTCCGGCAAGAGCTCGCTGGTTTTCGACACCATCGCCGCGGAGTCGCAGCGGCTGATCAACGAGACGTACAGCGCCTTTGTCCAGGGCTTCATGCCGACGCTGGCCCGGCCCGAGGTCGACGTGCTGGAAGGGCTGACCACCGCGATCATCGTCGACCAGCAGCGGATGGGCGGCGACGCCCGTTCCACGGTCGGCACCGCCACCGACGCCAACGCGATGCTGCGCATCCTCTTCAGCCGGCTCGGGCAGCCGCACATCGGCCCGCCCAGCGCGTTCTCCTTCAACGTCCCCTCGGTCCGCGCGACCGGTGCGATCACGATCGAGCGCGGTGCCGCCAGGACCGTGACCAAGAGCTTCAGCCGCGCCGGGGGGATGTGCTCGCGCTGCGAGGGCCGCGGCTCGGTCACCGACTTCGACCTGGCGCAGCTCTACGACGACAGCAAGTCGATCAACCAGGGTGCCCTCTCTGTCCCCGGCTTCAGCGTCGACGGCTGGTACGGCCGCATCTTCAGCGGCTGCGGCTACTTCGACCCGGACAAGCCGATCCGTCAGTTCACCCGCAAGGAACTGGACGCCCTGCTCCACAAGGAGGCGACCAGGATCAAGGTCGACAACGTCAACCTGACCTACGAGGGTCTGATCCCGAGGATCCAGAAGTCCTTCCTCTCCAAGGACGTCGACGCTCTGCAGCCACACGTCCGCGCCTTCGTGGAGCGGGCGGTGACGTTCACGGTTTGCCCGGAGTGCGGTGGCACCCGGCTCAGTGACGCGGCCCGGTCGTCGCGAATTGCAGGGATCAACATCGCCGACGCCTGCGCGATGCAGATCAGCGACCTCGCCGGCTGGGTGCGCGGCCTGGACCAGCCGTCCGTCGCGCCGCTGCGGGCGGCTCTGAATCGGACGCTGGACTCGTTCGTGGAGATCGGGCTGGGCTACCTCTCCCTCGACCGGCCGTCGGGCACGCTCTCGGGCGGCGAGGCGCAACGCGTCAAGATGGTTGGTCACCTCGGCTCCTCGCTCACCGACGTCACCTACGTCTTCGACGAGCCCACCATCGGCCTGCACCCCCATGACATCCAGCGGATGAACGACCTGCTGCTGCGGCTGCGGGACAAGGGCAACACGGTGCTCGTCGTGGAGCACAAGCCGGAGACGATCGCCATCGCCGACCACGTCGTCGACCTCGGTCCCGGCGCGGGCACGGCGGGCGGCACGGTCTGCTTCGAGGGCACGGTCGAGGGGCTGCGGGCCAGCGGCACCATCACCGGCCGCCATCTCGACGACCGGGCCGCCCTGAAGGCGACGGTGCGCACGCCCACCGGCAGGCTGGAGATCCGGGGGGCGACCACCCACAACCTCCGCGACGTCGACGTCGACATCCCGCTCGGAGTGCTCGCCGTCGTCACCGGCGTGGCCGGCTCCGGCAAGAGCTCGCTCGTGCACGGGTCGATCCCCGACGGCGACGGCATGGTGTCGATCGACCAGGGCGCGATCCGCGGCTCGCGACGGAGCAACCCGGCCACCTACACGGGGCTGCTCGATCCGATCCGCACCGCCTTCGCGAAGGCCAACGGCGTCAAGGCGGCGCTGTTCAGCGCCAACTCCGAGGGCGCCTGCCCCACCTGCAATGGCGCCGGCGTCATCTACACCGACCTGGCGATGATGGCCGGCGTCGCCACCACCTGCGAGGAGTGCGAGGGGAAGCG
>DNAU01000318.1 GCA_003491925.1 Chloroflexota bacterium | reverse complement strand
GCCGCCGCGCAACTGCTGAGCGTGCTCGAGGAGGGGGTTCCGGTCGGTCGCGGCCGCGACGTCGGGCTCGCGCTCCAGCGCCACCGTGAGGCTGACCACACCCGGGGTGACCTCGAGACCGAAGCGCGCGGCCAGGTCACCGCCCGCCGGATCGCACTCGACGACGATCGGCGTGGGGCGCTCCCGCGGCCAGACCGCACCCAGGGCGCAGGCCGCGGTGGTGACACCGGGGGCGCCCTTGACGCTGCAGAGAGGCAGCAGCGCCACCCCCTCAGCTCCCCCCGCCGGAAACCAGCAGCAGGACCAGGTTGCCACTCGCCGCCGCCGGCGCCAGCGTGGCCGCCTCGGCGGACGGCAGCTGCAACGAGATGACACCATCCACGTCGTCGACAGCCACCACCGCCGCGTCGACGGGCGTGTTCGCGAGCGGTGCCGGTGAGGACGTGGATGCCGACGCGGCCTGGTCGTCGATGACCTCGACCTCATCGCCGGCCGCGATGCTCGGGGGGTACGAGCCGAGCTTGGCGTTGACCGCCATGACGCTCTCGCCGGCGGGCAGCTGGACGGGACCGAGCTCGGCCACCACGAGCGGCGTGCCGCTATACAGGGTGGTCGCCGCCGGACGACCGACCACCGCGTCCTCCTCCGAGGAGTCGATGACGGTGAGGCCGCCCATGTCCTCGGAGACGTTCACCACCTCGAGGTCGCCGGCGGTGATGACCTGGCCCGCCGGCACCGTCTGGGACATCACCAGGATGCCGTGCTCACCGCTCACCGAGTGGATGAGGGCACCCACGCCCACCACCGAGGCGAGCACCAGCACCAGGCCGACGACGAGGAGTGAGGGACGCGGCCGCCAGGGACGCGGCGCGATCCGGGCGGCTGTCCGCCCACGCGGTGTGTCGGTGAGGGGGGTGGGGAGCATTGGTGTCTATCCCGCTGTGATGACGCTGGCGATCTGATCGACGGTGATCTGCTCGGTCACCGTCGGGCCCGGGACCAGGCCCAGGTCACCAGCCGCGCCCCCAGCCCCGGTGGAGGTCCATGTCGCGTGGTACCAGACGGTGGCGGAGAGGGAATACGTGCCCCCCGGCTGGTCGTTCGAGGTGTCCGTGTACGTGTACGTGCAGGCACCGCTGTCCGCGGGCGCTGGGCTGTTGCCCCAGGCGTCGTCGTACGGGACCCCCGGGCCAGGGCAGGTGACACTCCCGCCGTCCCCGGTGGACCACACCACTTTCACCGGCGTGGCCACGATCGTTGCCGACACGGCCCCTCCGGGCACCGTCGCCGTCGTCCCCGTGGCCTGGTACGCGCCGGGATTCAGGTACACGTACGTAGGCAAATTCGTTACCGCGGCGGCGGTCAGCGGCGGCGACGCACCCAAGCTCGGCGGCGTCCAGGAAACCTGTGAGAGGGCCCACAGGCCGAGCACGTTGGCCGCTGTCGGGGGCGTGCTCAGGGTCCCCACTGTAAACACCCCCACCACCGTAGGGTCGGGGCAGAAGACGACGCCCATCGACAGGTACGGTGGGGTCCCGACCTCGGGAGGGGCGTGGGAGTCCATCCACGCAATGACCGAGTTGTACTCGGCGGCGTCCAGCCAGGGCCACGACGAGGCGGGTGGCGCGGTGTCACCATATATCCAGGTAACCGCGCTGATCCCCTGCTTCCAGGTGCAATCGCCGGCACTGCCAGTGCCGGGGGTCGGCGTCGACGTGGGGTCGCCGACAGTGCACCCGGGGCCTCCATCCGCACTGCAGGTCGCCGTCGGGCTGGGAGAGGGAAGCGTGTCGGCCCATGCCGAAACTACCGGACCACTTTCAGAAGCGCGGGCCGCGAACAGCAGGCTCACGGCGAAAGCGAGAAGAGCAGCCCCGGCAGTGCGTCTCAGTATCCGGTGCAATTTCCATACTCCAAGCTGACAGACGAGGAGGCCATCCACGAGCCGGACACAAGGGTGAAAGCGATGGTGACGCCATCGTCTCCTCCACTCGGCAGGTCAGGCTGGCTGGGCACGAGCGTCGCGGTTCCACCATCCGTTGCCTTGTAGTACTCCAGAGCATCATCCGACACACAGTCGGACACCTCCGCCGTGGTGGCCGTGTTGGAGATCACGCGCGGGCGCTGCGCGGTGAGGCTGCCCTGCACGAAGATGCCCTGCGCTTCCTGCTGCATGAGCTCGTCCTGCCACTGACCGAGCAGCGGGTTGACCATGGCCCTCGATAGCGCCGGAACGTTCCACGCCCCCGTGCTGGAGGTAGCCGCGTTAGCCTGGTTGACCGCCGACCAGTAAGAGTCGTAGGCGGCGATGATGGCGGCATCGGTAGCGTCGAGGGTGGGCGACGCGCTCGCTGACACGGTGGGGCTGCTCGTGGTTATGGGTCTGGGCAGGGTTTGCACCGTGGAGCCGCAGGCCGCCAGGCCGAGGGCCGTCGCAGCAGAGAGCAGTGCGAGGAGCTGGGGAACGTGACGACGCCGCAGCGGGCGATGGCGTTGCGGAGCCACCCAGCCACGAGCGCGGTTCACGATGCTCCTCCCTTGCTCCGCCGGGCCTCTGGAGCCCGGCTCCGACGCATCCTGCCATGCCTCACTGCTCTGTCGCAAGCGATTGGGAGGCATGCCGCGTAAGACCTACATGATTCGTACAGGAATCCGACACGAACCCTACACGGAGGCGCAAACGCGGCAAATGGTGCGCGCCATCGTCTGCCTAGGTGCACTTCGTCCTCCTCCCTTGTCGCGGGCTATCTAACCAGATGCCCCACGGGGTTTGATAGATGCATCTGTCTCCGACTGGTTAGCCGTTTGCATCCCCCGGACTGCCGTTTGCATCCCAGCGGACGCAACCGGCGTCGCCGCCGCCGGCACGAGGTGGAGCTCGTCGTCGGCGACGCCCACCAGGATCACCTCGAAGAGGTCGAAGAAGCCGACCCCGAGGATCGCCATCAGCCTCGCGCGCATCTCGGGGCCGGGATCACGCGAGCCCCCCTCCATGGCCGGAATGTAGTTCTGGCTCACGTCCAGGCGCCGGGCCAGCTCGCGCTGGGTCAGCCGCTGCGCCCTTCGCCACTCCGCCAGGTGGGTGGCCCGAATGCGGATGTCGACAGCAGCCGCTGATGCCATGACCCGACTATACGACAAGCGCGTAGGTCGGCGCTGGCAAATCGACTGAGGTGACTAGCCGGTTCGCCTGGAGCGTGGCATGGACGGTCTAACGACCGGGATGGGCTCGAGGCCGCAGAGGAGAAGCGCGGCCCGCACCATCTTGAAGCCGACGCCCAGCTCGAGGGCGGTCCGCTTCTGACCCCAGCCCCGACCGCGCCGCTCCACCAGGTAGTCGCTCAGGGTGGCGAAACCGAGCTCCCGGGCCCGCTGCTCGGCGGCGGCGAGGGCTGCCCGCCGGCGGGTGGTGTGGGCGTGCTCGGCTTCCTCGGGCGTGAGGTGGGCGCGTCCCTCCACGTGGGCCATGGCCAGGCGTATCCATGGGTCGTGGCGGCCCAGCTCCCGCCCGATCTGGACGAGCGTCCAACCCGCGGCTCGCCGGGCCCGCCAGTACGACGGAAAGTCGACAAAGCCGTGCGCCGCTGCGTCCTCCTGCTCCTCGCGCAGCTGGCGCGCGACCGCGGCCTCGCGGCGCTTCCGGTGTAGAGCCAGCGTGGCATCACTCCGCTGGCCCTCCTTGACGTGGAGACGTGTCTCGAGCGGGGGAGGCCTCCTTGGGCTGAGCGCCACCAGCTGGCCGCGCCGCGCCCTCTCCTGCCCCATCGCCAGCCCCTCCCGTAGTCGTGGGTCGGTGGCGAGCGCCCCGCGCATCCAGGTCCTCCGGTGCTCCGCGAGCTCTGGGGTGTGGAGGGCGCGGCCCCAGCTCAGGCCGAAGGCCTCCAGGTACTCCTCTTGGGTCCAGCCGTGGGTGGCGAGGTGGGTGTGGTTGACCCAGCGCATCCAGCGAGCGCAGAGGTGGCAGCGGACGCGCTGGAGGTCCTCGTCGTACTCCAGAGTGCCAAGCGGCGCGTAGTAGGGGGTGCCGTCCGGCAGGTGGCCGCAGGGCGGGGGTGGGACCTCCGCGGGCGCGGAGCGGTACCGACGCGGGGTTCGCCACTCGCGCTGGGGAATCTGGTAGGCGTGGAGCGCCCGGAGCACGGTCTCCCGGCTACAGGCGGAGAGTTCGCGGGCGATGGCCTGAAGGGAGGCGCGCTGGTCGACGTAGCGGTCTCGGAGGTAGCTCTCCAGGTCGTCGAAGCCGAGGCGGTGGAGGCGCCTGGCCACTGTTGGGGTTCGCAGCACGCCCGGCACTGCGCGCCACAGCTCGGCAGCGTCGACGGCGAGAGCAACGCGAGGGCGGACGGGGCTGACCATCGCTG
>DNAU01000178.1:16917-17143 GCA_003491925.1 Chloroflexota bacterium | reverse complement strand
TCGGGGTGATCCACCAGCAGATCGCGGCCATCGAGAGCGCCGAGGAGAGCACCCAGCAGGCCTTCACCCAGGCCGACGAGCTGCGGACGCGGGTCGACGAACAGACCGCCCTGGTCGAGTCCGCCCAGCAGAGCACCATGGTCGCGCTGGCCCGGATGCAGGAGCTCCAGGTGCGGATCGACGAGCTCGAGGACCGGCTGCGCCAGCGGGCGCGCCACTGGTGGAG
>DNAU01000178.1:0-16860 GCA_003491925.1 Chloroflexota bacterium | reverse complement strand
CAGCGGGCGCGCCACTGGTGGAGCCGGCGCTCCGCTTGAGGCGTCCGACTCAGCCCACGCGCTGAAGGGATCCTTCGAAGGTCGGCTCACGTCGCGTCCGGCGTTGCCTCGCGTCCGGCGTCACCTCGCGTCCGGCGTCACCTCCCGTCCGAGGTGGAGCGCGACCAGTGAATCCCGAGCACCACCGCGGCGGTTCTCGGCCGGCTCGGGCAACCGATACTTGGACGGTGGCCCACGTGCTCTGCCCCACCCTCGTGGGACGCGACCGCGAGATGGCAGAGCTTCGCGCCCGGGTGGCGGCAGGCGTTCGCGGCGAGGGCGGGCTGGTGCTGGTGAGCGGCCCAGCGGGCGTGGGCAAGTCCCGGCTGGTGCTGGAGCTCGCGGGAGAGGCGCGAGCCCGAGGGCTCACCGTGCTGGTGGGCAGGGCAACCTCGTCCGAGGTGCCCGCTCCGTACCGGCCGCTCTCCGACGCTCTGCGCCCCATCTCACCGTCGAGCCTCCCGGAGGGTCCGGACCTTCACGGATTCGAGGGGGTGCTCGGCCGCCTCGCGCCGCAGTGGGGTGCGGGCCGTGTCACGGCGCCCGAACCCTCGCCCGTCGTGATCGGCGAAGCCCTCCTGCGCCTGCTCCACACCCTCGCCGGGCCCACCGCCTGCCTGCTGATGATCGAGGACCTGCAGTGGGCCGACCCCGAGACCGTGGCGGTGGTCGAGTATCTCGCCGACCACGCGACCCGCCTCCCGGTCCTCTGCGTCGCGTCGCTGCGTGACGATGCGGACGTTCGGGCCGTGCACGACGCGACCCGGCTGGAGGCGCGCCGGGCGGCCGAGGTCATCCGGCTGGGGCCGCTCACCGTCACCGATGTGGCGGCCATGACCCGCGCCTGCCTCGCCACCGACGCCGTCCCCGCTGAGGTCGAAGGCCTGCTCCGAGACTCGGCGGAGGGGGTCCCCTTCTTCGTCGAGGAGCTGCTGGCCGCCCTCGTCACCGACGGGGCGTTGACACGGATCGACGGAGCATGGACGAGCACGGGCCCGCTGCGACCCCGTGTGCCCCCGAGCTTCATCCAGTCGGTTCGGGATCGCCTCGGTGAGACCGGGCCCGACGGCAGGCGCCTGCTCGGATGCGCGGCTCTGCTCGGCCGGCAGTTCGACTGGCGGCTCGCCTGCGGCGCCGCCGGGCTCACCCCGACGGCCGCCCATGACCTGCTCACCCGGGCGGTGGCGCTGCAGCTGCTGGCCGTCCAGCAGACGGCGTTCACCTTTCGCCACGCCCTGACCCTGGAGGCCATCCTGGAGGAGCTCCTGCCCAGCGAGCGCGCCACCCTGGCGACCCGCTGCCTCGAGGAGGTCGAATCGGCCGCCGGCGGCGCCGGCGACTGGCGGCACCTGGCCGCCGACCTCGCCGAGATCTCGGGCGACGCGAACCGCGCCGCGGCGCATCTCATCGCGGCAGGAGGAGGGGCGCTGCGCCGGGGGGCGCTGGCGACCGCGCGGGCCGCCCTGACCCGGGCCGCCTCCCTGAGCACCGATGCGGAGGTCCGCGCCGGCGCCGCGGAGCTCCTGGCTGAGACCACGGCGTCGTCCGGGGACCTGGCGGCGACGCGCGACGCCGTCAGCAAGCTGCTCGCGACCCTGGCGGAGCTGGACGCCCCCGCCGGGCGGCGCGGCCAGGCGCATCTGCTGCTGGCCCGGAGCGCGGTGGCGGCGGCCCAGTTCGACCTCGCGAGTGAGGAGATGGCGGAGGCTCGCCGGCTCGCCGCCTCCGCCGGAGACGCGGCGCTGGCGGCCCGGCTCAGCGCGGTGGCCGCCCAGGTTGCCATCGGTGAGGGCCGCCTGGGCGAGGCGGAGGCCCTGGCCTCGCGAGCGGCGGAGAGCGCCGACGCGACCGGCCAGCCCGAGGCACTCTGCGAGGCCCTCGAGGTCGCGGGGCGATGCGCCCGGACGCGCGACCTCGACCAGGCGGAGGCGATCGGGCGGCGGGCTGTGAGCGTGGCCGCGGACCACGGTCTGACCCTCTGGCGGATGCGTTCGACCTATCAGCTCGGGGTCGTCGATCTCTTCCGGTCGGGGGCCGTCGAGGTTCTCGAGCGGACCCGCGAGGACGCCGTCCGGCTCGGCGCGGTCGCGACCGTCGCCCACCTGGACCTGGAGATCAGCGCCGGGCTCGAGTTCCAGGGACGGTGGGAAGAGGCGCGCGAGCGGCTGCAGAACTGCATCGAAACGTCAGAGGTGCTGGGCCTCCGCACCCTGGAGGCCACCGCCCGCGTCTTCGTGGCGATCGTCGAGGCGGCGAGCGGGGCACGCCGCCGGATGGAGGCGGCCATCTCGAGGGCGATAGCGCTCGCCGGGAAGGATCCCGAGGTGGTCGGAGCCCTCTGGGGCGACGCACGGGCGATCGCCTCGCTCGCCGACGAGGACCGTGCCCGCGCCCGCAGGGACCTCCAGACCGCGGTGGACGCCTATGGCACCCGCCGGGCTGCGATCCCCCACCTGGCCGCGGCCCTGCTCGACGTCCTGGTCGCCATCGATGGCGGTGAGCCGGATCCGAGCGCGCGCTCCGGGGCGACCACCACCATGTGCCAGCCGAGCGGCTACCTCGCGTTTGCCGACGCCGTGCGCCTCGGCCGGGCTGGCCGGGTCGTCGAGGCGAGGGCGGCCGCCAGGTCCGGGGACGTTCAGCTGGGGCGGGCCCCCTGGTACCGCCATCTGATGCACCGGCTCTGCGCGGAGGCGGCCGGGGCTGACGGCTGGGGGGACCCGATCATCTGGCTCGCCGAGGCGGCGCGCTTCTACGACTCGAGGGGCAATGAGCGGCTGGCGGCCGCTTGCCGCGGATTGCTCCGCAAGAGCGGCGCGCCGGTGGCGCGCCCCACCCGGCGGACGCGCCGGCTGCCGGCTCTGCTTCGCGACGCCGGGGTGACCGGCCGGGAGGCCGAGGTGCTGGCCCTGGTCGGCGAGGGGCTCTCCAACCCCGAGATCGCCGAGCGGCTCTTTCTCTCGGTGCGCACCGTCGAGCACCACATCGGCTGGCTGCGCCGGAAGCTGGGTGTCGAGTCCCGAGCTCAGATGGTGGCCCGGGCCGTGGCGGCGGGCCCACCGGCCGAGTGATCGGGGGTCTCCCCCATCGGCCCGGTCCGCTGCGCACGCGCCGCCACCGGGACGGCGAAAGTGGGGGCTGGCACGGATGCGGGGAATCCAGCACGGGGCCAGAGTGCGGTTGTGCCCCCGAGGGCCCGATACCGATGGAGGACATCCGATGCTGGTCAGGAAGAATTTCAGCGAAGCCGATGAGGTCCACAGCGTCCCGCACGGGAGGCTCGAGATCGCGCATCTCCCCGGGCAGACCCTGGCCCGGGCAGTGCTCGAGCCCGGCTGGCGGTGGTCACAGGATATGAAGGCGATGGCGGGCACCGAGAGCTGCCAGATCTTGCACACCGCCTGCGTGATCTCGGGTCGCATGCACGTCCGGATGGACGACGGCACCGAGACCGACCTCGCCCCCGGGGACGCCCATTTCATCGGCGCGGGCCATGACGCCTGGGTGGTCGGCGACGAGCCGCTCATCGTCCTCGACATCATCGGCGCGGACACCCTCGCGGAGGTGACCGCGGGGACGGAGGCCTCCACGGCATCGGCGACCGCGTAGGCGGCCTGGCGGGGGCGGCGGGTCGCGGCCGGATGCCGGTCCGCCCGCTGCCCCCCGCACCGCCTGGGGCGCGGGGCCGACGGCCGATAGAGGGCCCGCCCTTACGCGCCGACCACGGCGTCGGTGAGGGCGTCGATCCCGGCCAGCCTGCCTGCCAGTGGGTCACTCAGCCCGTAGCGGGAGGCGAGGTGGGCGGGCGACGTGTAGCTGACCTTCGTCTGGTCGCCATCCGCCCAGACCAGCACCTTGAGGGGCAGGTCGAGGGCGGCGAGCGGCGCCGTCACCATCACCGGTGTCCCAGCCAGTGGGCTGCCGAAGATGACGACCTTGGTGGCGCGCAGCTCGAGCCCGACGGCCTCCGCCTCCCCGCTGTGGTCGATCACGGCGAAGACCTTCATCCCGCGCGCCTCGACCATCTGTACCAGGCGCGACACCGTCTCCGGCACCGACCGGGGGCTCAGCTTAGTGACCACGCCCGCGCCCTCCCCCGGGCTGGCGTGGGCGGCGAGCGGGCTGGGTTCGGAACTGTGCTCGGGCATTCCGTGCTCCTCGATCGACTGTGCCGCAGGCCGCGCGCAGCGGCACCCGCCGTCGAGGATAGCCGCCTCAGCCCGGCTGATCGCATAGGAACTCCGCCCAGGTCCTCTCCCCCACCGGCCCGGCGGGAGCCGGGATGGCGCCGCCCGCGGAGCGCGCGGGCGGCTCGGACCGGGATGGAGTGCGTCATGGGAACCGGGTCGCGCAGGGGCGTCGGGCCCCACCCGAGGGTGGGGCCCGACGCACCCAGGGTGCCGGTCAGGCGATGGTTCGACCTCTCACGGGAAGCTCAGCACGGCGACCGGGGTATCCGGGTTGGCGACCGTCGACGAGCCACCCGTATTGTCGATGACGTTGGTGATCCCCCCGTACCCGCTGGTCTTGTTGAGGAAGATGGTGAAGACGTCGTGGAGGCTGCCGGCCGGCAGCGTCTCGGGCACCTGGAATCCGTTGGCCGCGAAGATCTGCGGCGTCAGGCCCGGGATGTCGAAGAAGCTGTAGCTGCCCATGCCGTAGCCGGTGAAGGTCCTGACGCCCGAGGTCACCTCGAAGGCGGCGTAGCCGTCCACTCCCGGAGCCTCCATCCAGGCCGCCTGGCTGGGCGGGTCATACGGCATCTCGTTCTGGAAGAAGATGTCGGTGCCTCCCTGGCCACTCCAGATCACCTCGCAATTCTGGTAGTGGACGCGCCTGACAAGTTCTTGTAAGCGCTTACACACCCTTCAGAAGGGCTCCCGCGCTCGCTCGCTCTAGACTCGACGGGGATGGATGCTCGGGGCGAGACGGGTCGAACCGATCACGCCCTCGAGCACTCGGATGGTGAGCGCGGGGAGGCGGGAGATGAGCAGCACCACCCCTCTCGGCGCGGTGTGGCGGGGCGCGCTCAGCGGGGCGGCCGGCACCGCGGCGATGGATCTCTTCTTGTACGGGCGCCATCGGCTTCAGGGAGGCGGCCAGGACCTCATCTCCTGGGAGTTCGGCGGACCCAGCGAGTGGGATGAGGTGTCGGCCCCGGCGCAGGTTGGCAGGCGCCTCTTCGAGGGCTACACCCAGCGACCGCTGCCGGAGCGCCGGGCGCGGCTCACCAACAACGTGATGCACTGGGGCTACGGCATCGCCTGGGGGACGCTCTTCGGGATCATCGCCGGCTCGCTGCCGAAGGCCCGGGCCGGCGCGGGGCCGCTCTTCGGCGCCGCGGTCTGGGGCAGCGGCTACGTCCTCCTACCGGTCGCCGGCCTCTACAAGCCGATCTGGAAGTACCGCCCCGCCGAGCTGGCGCCGGATCTGGCCGCCCACCTCATCTACGGGGCGGCGACCGCGCTCTGCTTCCGTGCCAGCCGGGCGTCCGGCTCCTGACCTCTCCCCGACCGGCGAAACCCGGCTCCGCGAGAGCCGGCGGGTGCCTGCGACTGTCATGGCCCACTGGTGGTCTCGATCCCGCGCATCCCCACGACTCCGAGGGGAGGTCAAGGGAGCACCGCCATGAGCTCGCCCAGACCGGCCCCCACGTTCTCCACCGCTCCGTTCGGCAGATTCAGGAGATGGGCGATCTCGGTGTTGGGGTCGAACGTCCCCCTCACGGAGGTCGTGTTGGTGACGAACGCCAGGCTGGAGGGGCCGGCCCAGCCCATCGGCGCCATGAAGTCGAGGTCGTCACCGGGGACCGTGATGCTCTGCACGACAGCCCCGTCGGCGGTCTGAGCGACCGCGATGTCGTCGTTCCCGCCGGCGAGAGCGACGTAGCTGTCTCCGGGTGAGAACAGCACCGAGTTCACCTCACCGTCGGAGGTCCAGGGCCCCGGGACCACGGCATCATGACCGCTGTTCAGATTGAGGATGTTGGTGTCCCGGCCCGAGCCGTACGCAAGCAGGGAGCCGTCGGCGGTCACCAGGCCCGTGTAGGAACCCTCGAAGGGTTGGAGGTCATCGGCAACGGCCGCGGGAACGTCTCTGACCGTGATCGCTTCGGTTTCCAGGTTCAGTACGACGACCTCGACGCCGCTGAGCTGGCGACCGTTGAGGGTGGCGTCGGAGACCAGGAACGAGACCAGCTGCTCAGAGGGGTCGATGTTCTCCGCCTGGAAGAGGAAGCTTCCCGAGCTGGACAGCGGGCTGGCGGAGATGAGCTGGTCGATGGCCCCGGTCTCGAGCTCGATCTCGTCAAAGTCGACGGCCCCGTCCGCCGCGTCGATGGTGGCGAACAGGGTGTCGGGCCCGATGAGGAACACCCCGGGGGCACCGTCCACAACCGTGTCCAGGAGCTGGGTCAGGGACGCGGCGACCGTCTCCACGGTGCCGCCCTTCTCGAGCACCGAGTAGTCGTCCACCGCGACCCCCCCGCCTGCCGCCGGAATCTCATCGCTGGCGAGCAGGGCCGTCGACTCGCCGATGTAGTTGCTGGTGTCGGTGACCGGTTGATCGCAGGTGCTGGCGGTGTTGGTGCACTGGAATGAGCCGATCACCGTGCCGGAGGCGCTGGTGAAGGTCACCTTCGACGTGTAGTCGAGGTACGAGCCTGCCAGGTTCGCGAAGACGAAGGTGGGCACGGATGGCGAGGGCGCGGAGGGCGCCGATGCCGGCATCGACGTCTGCGCCGGTTGGGAGCCGCGCGACGGCGTCGGGCTGCTCGCGACCGCGGCCGAGGCGCACCCGGCGATGAGAACGACGACGCCCAGGGCTGCGACGACCCAGAGCCGGGCCCGCGCCCTGCCCACGGGAGCGGGCCTCACCCGGAACCTGCGGCGTGCCGCCGGATCACCGTGTGCTCGCCAGCGCCGCCGCGAGCTCCAGCCACTGGAAGCTGTCGTAGTAGTAGTCATTGGGACTGCCGTTCATCGGCGGGGGGCCGTAGGCGACAGTCCAATCGTCGACATTGATGGTGTCGCTGCCACTGGACGTGGCGTTCTCGTCGTCGAAACTGATGGTTCCGGTGCCCTGCAGGTTGACCGACGTGCCCGTGATCACGCCCGTATGGCCGTACACGTCGGAGGTCGACGGTCCCCACATGCTGATGATGTCCCCGGCCAGCGGAAGCTGAGCGGTTCCGGTGAGAGCGCTCACGCCGCTCCGCGCGGTCGACGGCGTCATCGGGAACCGCGGGAAGTTGGCGTGGAGGATCTCGGCGGCATTCCTGCCGTAGTCGATGTACTGCTCATCGCCGGCGATGCTCTGAAACGCGTCGTTGAAGTACCGCGTCACGTAGTCGACGCACTGGAAGCCCGGATACACACCCGGAATGGGACCGCAGGTGTACACGTCGTCGAACTCGGATCCGAGGTCATAGCCCGTAGTCGGCTGGCCGTTCCCGTTGTCCACGGTGCGCGTGGCACAGTACCCGGAGCCTGATGCGGCCTGTGCGTGCGCGACGGCGGGGTTTGCCAGGGCCGGACTGGAGAGCACGGCCGACGCACCGATGGCCAGCAGCGTGAGAGAGAGGTGCCGTCGTCTGCCGGCGACGTTCTGTCTGGACCGCCGTCGAGCCACCCGCAGCATGAACCCCTCAGGCTTCCCGTCTCGCCGCCTTCTCGGCCTCCGTCTCCCGCTCACCGGGATGTCCACATTCTGACCGTGGCGAACCGCGGGGTCCAGGGAGGGCGGCCTGCCCTCGACTCACCCACCGCCTGCCCGCGCCTCGTCGTTCCGAAGCCCACGGGCAATCCGCCGGGCCTCGCGCAACGGCTCCGGGGTGCGATGGCGGAAGAGCGCGAGGCGCGCCACCTCGAGCGCCACCTCCGGCGACGTCCCCCAGCCGGCGTGGACTGCGATGGGGCGTGCCCCGGTGGCGCTCCGGAGCTGGTATCCGACGACGGCGCCCCCGACACGCAGCTCGGCCACCGAGCCGCGCGCCTCCCCCGGCGACGGCCCCTGCGCGATCAGCGGCCGGTCGGTCACCCCGACGGTCGGCGTGCCGAGGCGGGCTCCGAGGTGGAGGGCGAGACCGCCTCCGCGCGGGTGGTCGCTCCCGGTGGCGTCCACGAGGAGGACGTCGGCCGCTGGCCGCAGGGCTCGCACCGCCGCCTCGAGGGCCGGACCCTCCCGGAGGGCGAGGAGGCCGGGGGTGTATCCCGCACCGGTCACCGAGCGCAGGGTGGCCCGCTCGACCACTACACCGCCCTGCGTGAGCACGGCGCCGAGCCAGATCGGCTCCCCGGCCTCGCCGGGGCCGGGGCCGCCCCGCCGGTGGGCACAGAAGACGGCGCCGATGACCGGTTGCCGACCAGGCGGCGGCACCCAGAGGGGGGCGGTCTCCGCAACGGCCGCGAGGCGCCGCTGCAGTGCCTCCAGCTCCGAGGCGCTCTCCGGCCAGGAGACCCACGACAGCTCCACGGGTTCAACATTGGCACCCGCTCGGGTCCGACGCCGCCAGCGACCATAATCCGCACGAAGTGCCGCGCATCGTCTCGAGCCTGCCTCTCCCCGGACCCGCTGAGGAGTGGCTCCGGCAGCGGGGCGAGCTTGAGATCCTGGGCCGGATCCTGCCTCCCGACCGCTACCGGGAGGCCGTTCGGGGGGCGGCCGCGCTGCTCCCGTGGGCGGGAGACCGGGTCGACGAGCCCGCCCTGGATGCCGCAGGCCCCAGCCTCCAGGTGGTTTCCGCGTACGGGGTCGGGCTGGACCACGTGGACGTCCCGGCCTGCACTCGTCGGGGCATCTTCGTCGGGCACACCCCAAAGGTCGTCACCGATGCCACCGCCGACCTGGCGATGACCCTGCTGCTGGCGACCGCCCGCCGTGCGGTGGAGGCCGACCGGGAGGTCCGCGAGGGCCGCTTCTCAGGCTGGAAGCCCGACTACCTGCTGGGTCAGGAGGTGACCGGTGCGACCCTCGGAGTGATCGGCTTCGGCCGGATCGGGCAGGCGGTGGCGCGGCGCGCCGCCGGCGGCTTCTCGATGCGGATCCTGGCCCATGACGTCGGCGGGGTGCGGACGGAACCGGGAGTCGAGGCAGAGATGTGTGACCTGGACCGGCTCCTGGCTGAATCGGACTTCGTCACCTGCCACGTACCCCTGACACCGGAGACCCATCACCTCATCGGTGCGGCCCAGCTGGCTCGCATGCGCAGGACCGCGATCCTCATCAACACGTCGAGAGGCCCGGTCGTCGACGAGCAGGCGCTGGTCGACGCCCTTCAGCGCGGAGTGATCGCCGGGGCCGGGCTCGATGTCTTCGAAGACGAGCCGCGGCTGGCGCCGGGGCTGGCCGGCTGCGCCAACGCCGTGCTGCTGCCCCATATCGGCACCGCCACCTGGAAGACGCGGGCGGCAATGGGTGAGCTGGCCGCCCGCAACATCCTGGAGGTTCTTGACGGCCGCGCTCCGCTCGCCTGGGCCAATCCGGAAGTCTCTCGCCGCGTTTGACCCGCAGCCTGGATCGTCCCGGCACGGCCCGCTGACCAAAGCCGGTCCGGAGTGCCGGCCCCGCCCGAGCTGAAGGGCATCGCGCGCTGCAACCCGTCAACCCATTCCCGCGGGCGGGACCCCGGAGGCGCTTGGCCCCGGGCGCGGGCCTCCCTATAATGGTGCATACAACGCGCCAGAGGTTCACTAGATGAAACCGTGGTGACCCGCACCCTGAGCCGTGGCCTCGACATCCTGGAGGTGCTGGTGCACGGAGGCGACGACGGACTCGGTCCCTCCGCGATCGCCCAGCAAACCGACCTGGACAAGGCCACCGTGACGCGCCTGCTCCGAACCCTCGTGGAGGCCGGCTACGTGACCCAGGACGAGAGGACCCGGCGATATCGCCTCACCGGCAAGATCCTGTGGCTAGCCCATTCCGTCACCACCCGCCTCGATCTGCGGAACGTCGCTCGCCCCTACCTGAGGGCGCTGAGGGACGAGCTCGGTGAGACCGTTCACCTGGCCGTGCTCGACGATCTGCGAGTCGTCTATGTCGACAAGCTGGAGGGCGACCACAGCCTCCAGCTGGTCTCCGCCGTCGGGCAGACCATGCCACTGCACTCGACCTCTCTGGGCAAGGCCATTCTCGCTGCCCTCCCCGAGGAGGAGCGCGAGGGGAAGTACGCACGGATGGACTTCCTGCCGCGGACCGAGAGGACGATCCGCGACCTGGCCACGTTTCGGGAGGAGATCCGGCGGACGCAGCGCCGCGGCTACTCCACCGACGACCGCGAGAACGAGCCGTTGGGGGCATGTGTCGGGGCCGCGATCATCAACGCCGAGGGGCGCCCGGTCGGGGCGATCAGCGTCTCCGGACCATCCTTCCGCCTCCACGACCGCTTTCAGCACTGCGGCGAACGGGTCCGCGCCGCGGCCAGAGCGGTGGCCCGGGAGCTCGGCGCCGATCCCAACGAGCCGGGTGAGGTTGGCCAGCGCGAGATCCGCGAGGCGACCTGATGGGCGGCGGGGAGATCCACTCGAAGCTGTCCGGTGTGTTCGCACCGATGTGCACACCCTTCGCTCCGAACGAGGATGTCGACCATGACGCGCTCCGCTTCAACCTCGCGCGCTACGCGGAGAGTGGGATCCGCGGCTACCTGGCACTGGGGTCGAACGGCGAGAACCGGAGCCTGGCGGAAGACGAGAGGCTGAGCGTCCTCGAGGACGTCGTGCGCCACAAGGGCCGTGGGCAGGTGGTCCTGGCCGGCGCGGCGTATGACGGACAGCGGGAGGCGGAGCGCTTCCTCGACGCCGCCGCGGATCTGGGCGCCGACTTCGGGCTCGTCCTCGCACCGGGCTACTTCCGGAGACAGATGACGGACGAGGTGCTCTACCGGTACTTCTCCTCGCTGGCCGAGCACGCGCAAATCCCGCTGCTCCTCTACAACGCGCCGGGTTTCTGCGGCATCACCCTGAGCCCGGCTCTGGTCGGACGCCTGGCGGCCCATCCCAACATCGTCGGTATGAAGGACAGCGCGTCGAGGGGTATCGAGAGCTTCCTCCCTCTTCAGAGCCGCTCATTCCAGGTCCTGGCAGGCTCGGCCAACTTCCTCTTCCCGGCAATGATGGGTGGCTCGCCCGGCGGCACGGTGTCACTCGCCAACTCATTCCCCCAACTCGCCCTGCAGCTGTTCCGCTACGGGCAGGCCCGTGACGGGGTGAATGGGTCCCCTCTGCAGGAAAGGATCACCCGTATCAATGCGGCCATCTCCGGGGCCCACGGTGTGGCGGGCGTGAAGGCGGCGATGACCCTCGCCGGCTTTCGCGGCGGCATCCCCCGCCGCCCCCTCCTCCCCCTGGAGTCGGGAGAGGTCCAGCAGCTCAGGTCGATCCTCGGCGCGGAGGGACTCCTCCCGTGAGCTGCGACATCCTCGCCGTCGACGTCGGGACCAGCGCGCTCAAGATCGGGGTGTTCAGTCCCACCCTCGAGAAGCGTTGCGAGGCACAGCGGACCTACATCCCGCACATGTATGACCGGGGCAAGGTGGACATCGACCCCGAGGTGTGGTGGCAAGCGCTCGGTGCGTGCTGCGCGGAGGTGGCATCCGACCTCGCCGGCGTGGGCGTCGTCTCTCTCTCCGTGACCACCCCGGGGCTCACCCCGATGGCCGACGACGGGAGGGCGCTCGCGCCTGCCGTCCTCTTCCTCGACGGGCGGTCGCACGCCCAGTCGGCGGCCATCCGCACCCAGGTGGGAGAGAGGAGATTCCTGGCCGTGACCTGCAATCTCCCGGTCTCCGGCGGGTCGTCACTGTCGTCCATCCTCTGGTTCCGGGACGAGCAGCCCGAGGTCTGGGCGGCGGCCGCCAAGTTCGGCCACTGCAACACCTACCTGGTCAAGCGGATGACCGGTCGGTGGGCGATCGATCCCTCGACCACCTCGATCACCGGCCTCTACAACACCGCCCGCAACGACCTCACCTGGAATCGGCCGATCCTGGAGCTCGCCGGCATCCCGGAGGAGAAGCTGCCACCCCTCCTCCACTCCCACGAGCAGGTCGGGGGCCTGCTGCCCCCGATCGCCGAGGAGCTCGGCCTTCCCCGCCGCTGCGCGGTCCTCTGCGGGGCCAACGACGCTGTGCTCGCCGCCCTCTCCGGAGGTCTGACCGAGCCCGGCGACATCAACATCATCAGCGGCACCTGCGACATCGCCAACGTCTGCATCGACCGCCCGATCGCCTCGGCCGACTTCAATATCCGCTGCCATGTGGTACCCGGCCGCTGGCTCACCTTCTTTGTCCTGAATGCCGGAGGGGCGGCGCTGGAGTGGTTCCACCGCGTCGCCTGCAGCGAGCTGGATGACGAGCGGTTTTACACCGAGTACCTCCCGCGCGTCCTCGACGGATTCTTCCGAGATCCGGACCCGGACGCTCGTGAGGCCCGGCTCCCCGACTACGTGCCCTACCTCGGCGGGAGCCGCTACTCGCTCGATCCGCTGAGGGGCGGCCTCACCGGCCTGACGCTCGAGACCGCGCGCGAGGACCTGCTGCTGAGCATCGTGCGGGGCAACGCGACCTACCTCGGGCGCCACCTCGAGGACATGGCCCAGCTGGTGCCCATCGGCCGCCGAGTCGGGATCTCCGGAGGCGCGGCGAGGATCCGCGGCATGCTCGACGCCAGGCGCCGCTGGACCGGCGAGTACGACTACCTCTTCCAGGACCAGAGCTCGCTGCTCGGTGCGGCGATGCTTGGCCAGGTCAGCCAGTCGGGATGGCTGCCCGCTTCCGGGCAGCTGGCTTCCGGTGTCGTCAAGGAGGGAATCCCATGAGCGCTATCGGCACGGGCAGCACGACTGCCACCGATCCGAAGGCGGCGGCCCGCGAGCTGGTCGAGCGGGCCCGGGCCGGCCTGGTCGGCGAGCCCACGCTGGCCATCCTCTTCGCAACCACCCAGTACGACACCGAGAGCCTCGTCTCCGGGGTGTCGGAGCTCCTCGGGGGGGTTCCGCTGTGGGGCGGCTCGTCGTCCACCGGCGTGTTCCAGGACGCCGGCTGGATCACCGCCGAGGGGGGCTCGGCAAGCCTGATGCTGATTGCCGACCGCCGGGCTGGCGTTGGCGTGGCGGCGGTGGACGGCGACGGCTTCGCGGCCGGCAAGAAGGCGGCAGAAGAGGCCCTGAAGCAGCTGGGCGGCACGCCCAGCGCCCTGCTCACCATCGCCTACATGGGGCCCGAGGAGGAGATCCTGCGGGGGGTGGCGGAGGTGGCCCCGGGAGTGCCGGTGGTGGGCGGTACGGCATCGGACCACTCCCCGGACAACAAGTTCCAGCAATTCGCCAACGGCCATGCCTTCAAGGATCACTTCGCCATCGCGGCCGTCCAGGGGCCGATCGGCTATGCGTTCACCAACGGCTACCGGTTGACCGGCAAGAAGGCGACTGCCACCAGGGCCTCGGGACGCACCGTGTACGAGCTCGACGGCCGTCGGGCCATGGACGTCTACTCGGGGTGGGTCGCCGAGCCTGAATCGGAGATCGGGGGCGGCGCCCTGGTGGTGTTCAGCGTGCAGCATCCGCTGCTCTTCCGCAAGTATGGGATCAGCTACTCTGCGCACCCGGTCAACAGCAACCCGGACGGCTCGATGGATTTCGGAGCGGCGATGAGCACCGGCACGCTGCTCGAGCTCGGCGAGGCCACCGTGAACGGTCTGATCGCCGAAGCCGGGAACGCTGTCCATCAAGCGGCCCAGGGCGTGCGCCAACCGAAGGCAATCCTGCTCGCGCATTGCGGTGGACGCGCCATCGCCCTCGGCGACCGGATCAAGGAGGTCCCCGGCGAGCTCGAGCACACCGTCGGCCACCTGCCCTGGATCGGCTACCTGGCGTTCGGCGAGCAGGGCTGCTCCGTGGAAGGGAAAGCCACCCACGCCGACCTCAGCCTGTCCGTGCTCGTCCTCGGCTAGATCTGGATATCGCGGCGGTGGGGTGCGTGGTCGGGACCCGGGCGATTGACGGGAGGCAGGGAGCGTCCATCCCCTGCCTCCCGAGCTCCGGCCGCATCTGAGGTGTGGTCAAGCGACTGGGAGGATGGCAATGACTGTGGCAACCAGGCTCTATCAGAACTACGTGAACGGTCGCTTCGTCGAAGCGCAGGGGGGGAAGACGCTGACCGTCGAGAACCCGGCGACCGGCACGGCGGTCTCGGAGGTCCCCGATTCGTCCGTCGAGGACGCGCGGGAAGCGATCGAGTGCGCGGATCGGGCCCACCGCAAGTGGGAGAAACTGGCCCCGATCGAGCGAGCCGGTTACCTGCATCGGATCGCAACCGGCATCCGCAAGGACGCCGAGCACCTCGCCCGGGTCCTGTCCGAGGAGCAGGGCAAACCCCTCGATCAGGCGCGGGGAGAGGTCGGCGGGACCGCCGACTACTTTGACTACACCGCGGAATGGGCCCGGCGCATCGAGGGTGAGGTCATCCCCAGCGACCGGCCCAACGAGATGCAGCTGCTGCTCCGCCAGCCGATCGGCGTCATCGGCGGGATCGTGCCCTGGAACTTCCCCCTCTATGTGCTGGCACGCAAGGTGGCGCCCGCCCTGCTGACCGGCAATGCCATCGTCGTGAAGCCCAGCGAGCTCACCCCCAACAGCACGCTCGAGCTGGGCCGCATCTTCGACGAGGCCGAGGTCCCCGCCGGGGTGGTCAACCTCGTCTGCGGCTACGGGCCGATCGTCGGCGAGGAGCTGGCCTCGAACCCGACCATCGGCATGGTGACCGTCACCGGCAGCATCCGGACCGGGGCCCGGGTGATGGAGCTGGCTGCCAAGAACATCACCAAGGTGAGCCTGGAGCTCGGTGGCAGCGCTCCGGTGATCATCATGCCGGACGCCGACCTGGACCTGGCGGTCAAGTCCATCAAGGCCTGCCGCCTCCTCAACACCGGCCAGGTGTGCGGAGCAGCCGACCGGACGTACGTGCAGAAGGGGGTCGGCAACCAGTTCACCGAGCAGCTCGCCACCGCCATGAGCAAGGCCACCTACGGGAACGCGCTCGTCGAGGAGGGCCGCGACCTCGGTCCGCTGGTCAGCGCTCGTCAGCTCGAGGCGGTCAGCGGGCGCGTCGACCGGGCCGTCGCCGACGGAGCCCAGGTCGTCACCGGCGGCAAGCGCGCCGAGGACAGGCCAGAGGGCCACTTCTACCCGGCCACGGTCATCGCCAACTGCCGCCAGGACATGGCGATCGTTCGCGAGGAGATCTTCGGGCCCGTGATGCCGGTCGTCACGTTCAGCGACCTCGATGAAGCGATCGCCTGGGCGAACGACTCCATCTACGGCCTCGCCTCGTCGATCTTCACCAAGGACGTCGACGTGGTCATGCGAGCGTGCAACGAGCTCCGCTTCGGAGAAACCTACGTCAACCGCGAGAACATGGAGAACATGCAGGGATTCCACGCCGGCTGGCGCAAGTCGGGCATTGGAGGCGCAGACGGCAAGTACGGAGTCCTCGAGTACACGCGAACTCACGTCGTCTACCTGCAATACGACCCGGCAGCCGGAAGCCGGTAGCCAACCGAGAACCGCGAAGCCGCGGCCGCCGACGCCCCTCGTCTGGACGGTGCTCGATGGGGGTGCCTCGGCGGACCCGGCTTCCCGCGGCGGGCGCCTAGGCCGCCCTCCGCTCCCAAAGCTGGGTACCTGCCCCTTGGTCAACTCTGCCCGTCGGTAGGAGGCGGCCCGCCTTGGCAACCTTCTCCGACGCTTCGGCCCCGAGCGGAATCCAGGCGCGGACCTCGGCCATGCCGCGGCGCTCTAAGAGCCACCTGACGATGCGCGGCATCGCCTCGCGCATGTAGGCGTGACCCCGTGACCGACAGGCGGTCTCCCACGACAGCTCGGCCACGCGCGGCCCCACCTGCCGCCCGTGCTCATATCCCAGGAGTTGCGCATCTGCCCATCCGGCGATCGCTGACGGCTCCCAGGCGAGCCTCACGATGTAACCCTCAGGCCACTCGGCGAAGTCCGGTCGTCGGGCGACAATCTGGAGGGAATTGATACTGGAGTGGATGTCGTTCGCGACGAGCTCGTCGAGCGCCTCTCTTGCCTCCGCCACGCTGGTGACCACCAGGACGCGCACCCGTGGCATCCACTCGTCCTTGTCGATGGGGGTGAGCTCAATCATCCGGGTGCCTCCATGGGTGGGTGGACCACCCCGAAGTCATGCAAGCTCACTGCGCAGGGTACCCCGAACGAGTCGCCCAGCATGCGGGCAGGACGCGCTCGAGGCTCAGGGTCGGTTGCGCAGCGCCTCCGCCTTGCCCCGCGATATCGTGGCGGTCGCATCCACGGTCCTGGGCTCAGGCGGTTCGGGTATGGCACCCTCCAACCGCGCGCCAAGCCGTTGAGTCGCGGCCATCGCGTACGAGTATCTGGACCTACATCCTACCCTCGCCCGGCCGCGGCCGCAACCGGATCCCGCCCCGCCTGGGACGCTACTGGGCCGCGCGGAGCAAGGCCTGAGACCCCTGATCGCAGCAATCACGGCAGCTCCCCAGTCTCGCCTCTCACTCGCGGCTACGGGACTACCAGGCATTCCGCAGCGTCTCCCGTGCGCGGTGAGGAGGGTTCTTGGTCGCATCACGCGGCCCCGGCCGCGTGCGGGGTGGAGCGCCTCGAATCCAGGCTGCGTTCCAGTTGGTCGGCAAGCCTGGCGAGCTCGATCGCAGGCGGCCCAAGGCCGCCACTGCCTCGTGCCCGCTCCGTCCGCTCGGTCTGCTCACCGTATGCCATCAGCAAGGCCTGCCCGATCAGCTCGGCGTGGTAGTCGAGCAGCTGAGCGATCCG
>DNAU01000002.1 GCA_003491925.1 Chloroflexota bacterium | reverse complement strand
TGGATCGGGCTCAAGATCTACCGGCTCTTCCAGCAGCGCTACCGGGAGCACGCCCTGGCGTCCGACGTCAATCAGGACGTGGTCCTGATCGGCGGCATGGCGGTGATCATCGCGGTCTCCTTCGTCACCGCCCTCTTCTGCTACCTGGGGCTGGCCAACGAGGCGAGCCTCCCCAACGCCATGACCTTCCTGACCGGCATCTTCGCCATCGCGGTCCCCTTCGCCTTCCAGTTCGCGTTCCAGCGCCTGCTCGGGCGGGGCCGGAAGTCCACGGGCGCCGGGCTGCCGGCCAACCCGTTCCCCGGCGCGTCCACGCTGCCGCCGCCGCCGCCGCCGCCGCCCCCGGGGATGGGACAGGCCACCGAACGGGGCCTGGAGCGGCAGCGCTGAGCGTGGACTTCGGGTCCCTGCCGCGCGCGGCCGGAGAGCGGGATACCCTGGTCTCCTTCCTCGAATGGCAGCGGGCGACCCTCGCCCGGAAGTGCTCGGGACTCTCCGCCGAGCAGATGCGGCGCCGCGCCGTCGAGCCCTCGACGCTGTCGCTGCTCGGTCTGCTCCGGCACATGGCGGGTGTCGAGCGGTGGTGGTTCCGGCGGACCCTGGCCCAGGAGGACGTCCCGCTCCTCTACTCGTCCGACGCCGACCCCGACGCGGACTTCAACGACCTCGACACGGCCGAGGTGGACGAGGCGCTCGCGACCTGGACCTCCGAGTGCGAGAGGGCCCGGGCCATCGTGGAGGCTCACGACCTGGACGACACCGGCCGCCACGAGAACGGACAGGCTGTCTCGCTGCGCTGGATCCTGGTCCACATGATCGAGGAGTACTCCCGGCACAACGGCCACGCGGACCTGCTCCGCGAGCGCATCGACGGCGCGGTCGGCTACCTGCCCTGAGACGCGGGGTCGGCAACCAGCTGCCCTGAAGCGCGGGTCGACCACCTGCCCTGAGGCGCGGGGCGGCTGCCCGCCCTGAGGCGCGGGATCTCCTACCTGCCCAGGTCCGAGGTCGCCGGCGCGAACCCCAGGGTCGCCAGCGACTCCCTGATCGTGGCCGCGGCCCGGTCCTGATCCTCCGGCAGTGGATTGGGGTCGACCCGGGCGAAGTTGAGCTGGTCCATGGTCTGGAACGGCACCAGGTGGACGTGGACGTGGGGGACCTCGAGCCCGGCGATGATCATCCCGACCTTGAGCGGCTGGAAGCCGTGCTGGAGGGCCCGCCCGATCCGGTGGGAGACGCCCATCAGGTGGCTGAGCAGGTCTGGTTCGAGGTCCAGCCAGTGGTCGACCTCGAGCCGTGGCACCACCAGGGTGTGGCCGGGCCGCAGTGGCCGGTGGGAGAGGAAGGCGACGCAGCGGTCGTCGCTCCACACGAACCGGGCCGGCAGCTCACCGTCGATGATGCGGCTGAAGACGCTGGGCATGTTCCGATTGTGAGGATCGCCCTGCGGGGCCGGTGGCTCCCGGGGGGCTCACTGCGCCAGGGTGGTCTGCTGCCGCGCCTTCTTGGCCTCGGCCTGCCGCTGGGCCTTGCGTGTCGACGGCGCCTTCGGCTTCTTGGCCTGTTTCTTCGGCGCTCCGCGGGTTTTCTCGCCTGCCATGTCCGAGAGTCTACAGTCGTCCAGCGGGCACGGGCGCGCGCCGTGGCGTGGCCCGGCGTGGTGTCCGGGTCTTGACCGCCGACGCTCTTTCAGGCAGCGTCCCGCTGGGGGTGGCCGTGCACCGGCGCTCCCTTGCGCCAGAGGGTCAGGGCCTCGGTGTAGATCGAGGCTGACACCCGGTGGCTGAGCAGCGGGTGCTCGCTGAGGCTCCGGCCCAGCGTGGAGCGGGTCAGGGGACGGCGCCGGAGCGACATCCCCGCCGAGAAGACGAGCCCCTCCGCGTCGGTGACGCCGATGCCCACGCGGCAGTGGTCGCCCGGCTCCCCGAGGCGGACGCGGTAGCGCGTGGCCATGCCCATGAAGGGGGAGACGTGGAGCATCTTGGCCATGCCGAAGCCCTGGCCCAGCCCGTGGCGGGCATCGAGGACGTAGGCGTGGCGCTCGTGCCAGGGGGTGTTGGTCACCTCGAGGACCACCGCCCGCACCGCGCCCCCGGCGTCGCAGCAGTAGAAGATGGAGAGCGGGTTGAAGCACCACCCCCAGGTCCGCGGCTGGGCCAGCAGGAAGATCGCTCCTCCGGGGCGCCAGCCGAGCTCGGACTCGACCGTGTCGCGGACCGCGGCATCCAGCGGCCCGGGGGCGTCCGGGAAGTGGTCGCGGCGCCGCCACCAGAGCGGTGCCGGACGGTTCGACATGAGAGGGCGGAGGTGATCGAGGTGGCCGTCATCCCCGAGCCGGATCAATGGCATGGCCAGCCGCCGCGAGAAGCTGTGCTCGACCGGCCGGTGGCGGGTGTGCACCACCACGCCGTCATAGAGGGCCTCCTCGATCACTGTCCGCTCCCGGTCCGGGCCGTGCTCGCGCCCGCGTGGCCGTGCCCCGTCCTGGCGCTCACAGGTCGGCTCCGAGCTCGCGGGTGGCGCGCAGCGCGCTCTGGACCCCGTCCTCGTGGAAGCCGTACCCCCAGTACGCCCCGCAGAAGTAGGTGTGCTCCCTGCCGTTGAGCAGCGTCTGGCGGCTCTGCATGCGCAGGGCATGGGCGTCGAAGACGGGGTGGGCGTAGTCGAAGGACGCGATCACGTCCGCGGGGTCGATGTCGTCCTCCCGGTTGAGGGTGGTGCAGTACACCCGATCCGACGGGATCGACTGGAGGCTGTTGGCGTTGTAGGTGAGGGTGGGGGAGTGCTGCTCGCGCGCGACACGCTGGTAGTTCCAGCTCGCCCAGGCACGGTGATTGCGCGGTAGCATGGCGACGTCGGTGTGGAGGGTCGCCCGGTTGGGCTGGAACCGGAAGGCGCCGAGGGTCTCGCGTTCCAGGGCGTTGGGCGCCTCCAGCATGCGCAGCGCCTCGTCGGCGTGGGCGGCGATGATGACCTTGTCGAAGCGCTCCCCCGCCGTGCCGTCGCCCGCCCAGATGCTCACCCCGTCCTCGTCGCGGGCGATCCGGTGCACCGGGGCTCCGAGCCGGATCCGGTTGCGCATGGGCGCGACCAGAGCCTCGACGTAGCGGGAGGCGCCGCCCTGGACGGTCCGCCACTCCGGCCGGTCGCGGAGTCGGAGCAGGCCGTGGCGATCGAAGAAGCGCGCCAGCGCGGCGGCGGGGAACTGGCCGAACCGGCTGGGATCGGCCGACCAGATCGATGACCCCAGCGGGGTCACGTAGCGCTCGACGAACTCGCCGGAGTAGCGGCCGGCGGCGAGGAAGTCGTCCAGCGAGGTGGTGACGTCCTCGCTTTTCAGCAGCCGGCGGGCATCTCTATTGAATCGTGTGATGTCCACCAGCATCCGCAGGAAGCCGGGGTTGACCAGGTTGCGCCGCTGGGCGAAGAGGGTGTTGAAGTCGGTGCCCCGGTACTCCAGGCCGGTCTGCATGCAGGAGTAGCTGAAGCTCATGTCACTCGGCTGGCTGGCGATCCCCAGCCTCTCGAGGAGGCGGGTGAAGCCCGGGTAGTTGGCCTCGTTGAAGACGATGAATCCGGTGTCGATGGCGAGGTCGGGCGCATCGCCGGCCGGCACCCGGACGGTGTTGACGTGGCCCCCCAACCGGTCCTCGGCTTCGAACAGGGTGATCTCGTGGAGGGGGTGGAGCAGGTGGGCGCAGACCAGGCCGGAGACCCCGCTGCCCACGATCGCGATGCGCATGACTTCCTCGGGTGGCGGCGGAGGCGCTCTGCTGTCCTCGGCCTAATTTAGTGCTAATATAGCACGATCACCCCACGGAGGACACCCATGGCCCGCTTCGTCACCTCGCTCGGATCCGGCTGGACCCCGGAACGGGCCCTCGCCTACATGGCCGAGTTCAGCAACGCCACCGAGTGGGATCCGAGCGTGGTGGCCGCCCGCTCTCTGGACCCGGGACCTCCGCGTCGGGGATCGGCCTACGAGCTGACGGTCAAGGTCGGGAAGGGACGGCACGTCACCCTCCACTACGTCGTCACCGAGCTGAGCCGATCAGCCGTCGAGCTCCTCGCCGAGACCAGGTGGCTGAGGTCCCGGGACCGGATCACCGTGAGCGGGGCCGAGGGCGGCTCCCGGGTGACCTACGACGCCCGCCTCACCCTGCGCGGCGTCGCTCGGCCCTTCAGCCTGTTGTTGGCGCCGTCCTTCCTCCGCACCGCCACCCGGGCGCTGGTCTCGCTGCGCCGTATCCTCTCCGCACCATGAGGCGGGGGGCCGAGCTGCTGGACCGGGCCCTCGAAGCGAGTGTGGCCGGCAGCTTCAGCCGCATCGGCTACCGGGTGCGGCGCCGGACCCAGGGGTTCGAGCCGCTGGCGCGCCACCGGTTGGACGGAAGGACCGTCGCGATCACCGGGGCCACGTCGGGGTTGGGCAATTGGGCCGCCCGGCGGCTGGGGGCGCTCGGCGCCGACCTGGTGCTGCTGGTGCGGGACCCGGTGCGTGGGGAGGCGATCGCGGAGCGGATCCGCGACCGTGATCGGGTGCGGGTCGACGTGGTGGACGCGGACATCTCCGACCTGGCGTCGGTGCGGGCGGCCGCCGCGCGGGTGGCCGAGCTGGCACCCCGGCTCCACGCCCTCATCCACAACGCGGGCGCGCTGCTGCCCGAGTTCACCCGCACCGCCGACGGCATCGAAACCACCCTGGCCACCCATCTGATCGGCCCTTACCTGCTGACCCGGCTGCTTCTGCCCCAGCTCGAGGCGGCGCCCGGCTCGCGGGTGATCGTGGTGACCTCGGGGGGCATGTACACGGAGCCGCTCGACGTCGACCACCTCCAGATGACGCCCGCGACATATCGCGGGGCGGTGGCCTACGCCCGGGCCAAGCGGGCCCAGGTCAGCCTGGTCGCCCACTGCGCATCCGCGCTCGAGCGTCGCGGTGTCTCCCTGGTGGCGGTGCACCCGGGCTGGGCCCGCACCCCGGGGATGGTCACGGCGCTGCCCACCTTCCACCGCCTCACGGCGCCGATCCTGCGGACGGTCGCGGAGGGGGCGGACACCATGGTCTGGCTCGCGGTTGTGGACTCAGTTGTCCTGAACAGGGCACCCCTCTGGCTCGACCGGGGTCCCCGACCGCTCCACCGGCTGCGCCGCACCGCCGCGAGCGACACCGCGGCCGAGCGCCGCCGGCTGGTCGAGCTGTGTGACCGGCTGAGAGGCCTGCCTGCGCCCGCCTGCGGGGAGGTGCCATGAGGAGCGACCCCCGCTCAGGCCGGGTCGGGCCGGTCGGCGTGACCCCTGGCTGCCCACTCTCCACGGTGTCGTCCGGGTGAGCGACGGCGACGAGATCGGCCTGCGCGAGGCCAGTGACCTGCTCGGCCTGCACTACATGACCGTCTACCGCTACGTGCGCACCGGGAGGCTGCCGGCCCGGCGGGTGGGAGGCGGCTGGCTGGTGCGCCGCAGCGACCTCGAGGCTCTGGCCCCCACGCCCGCGGCCCCGACGGAGCGGGGGCGACGGGGCCGTCCTCGTCACGAGCTTCGCGTCGGCCGCCTGGTCAACACGCTTCTGGCGGGCGACGAGGCGGGGGCGTGGACCGTGATCCACGAGGCTCTGGCGTCAGGGGCCACCGCCCGGGCGATCGACATCGAGCTGATCGGTGCCGCGATGCGCGAGGTGGGGGAGCGCTGGGCTGCCGGTGCCGCCAGCGTCGCCGACGAGCACCGCGCCAGCGCCATCGCGCACCGCCTCATCGGCCGCGCGGGCGCGCACGTGAGCCGGCGCGGACGTCACCGGGGGAGGATCATGCTGGGTGCGCCGGCGGGGGAGATGCACTCGCTCCCCAGCGCGCTGCTCGCCGATGTGCTGCGGGCCGAGGGATTCGAGGTCCACGACCTCGGCGCCAACGTCCCGACCGAGGCCTTCGTCGCCTTCGTGGCGGGGCTGGATCCCGTGTGGGCGGTCGGGGTGGTGGTGACCACGAAGCCTCCGGCCCGAGCTCTGGTGCCGCTGGTCCGGGAGTTGCGCCGCCGAGCGACAGTGCCCGTGGTGGTCGGGGGGGCCGCCGCGATCGGCGTCGCCCTCCCTCTCCCTGCCGGCGTCTCAGTCAGTCAGAGCACGGAGGAGGCTGCGGCGCTCCTCCTCCGCGGCGATGGACGCCGAGCCCTCATGCCGTCGGGTGGCGGGACACTTTGAGCAACTGACCTACCACCTGCCGTCGCGCGTGAGTCCGCGGCCGGGCCGATCCGGTGAGGTGCCCTCACCCGCCGGCGTCGGCCGGAGGAATGGCGGTGGTGGCGGTGGCGGTCGCGGTCGCGGGACCCACCCGCTGGTCGGGGCGGTGCTCGACGATCCTGTCGGTGAGGCCGTAGTCCAGCGCCTCGGACGCGCTCAGATAGAGGTCCCGGTTGAGGTCGCGGGCCACCTGTTCCTCTGCCCTGCCGGTGTGGCGGGAGTACATGGCGACCAGCTGGTCGCGCTGGTGGAGGATCTCGCGGGCGTAGATGTCGATGTCGCCCGCCTTGCCCTTCAGACCGGGACTCCACGGTTGATGGATCATGACCACGGAGTTGGGGAGGGCGAAGCGCCTCGCCGGGGTGCCGGCGCAGAGGAGCAGCGACGCGCCGCTCGCCGCCATCCCCAGACAGACGGTGCCGACCGGGGGCTGCACGTACTGCATCGCGTCGTAGATGGAGAAGGAGGCGGTCACCGACCCGCCCGGGCTGTTGATGTAGAGCCAGATCTCGCGCTCGGGGTCCTCGCTCTCGAGGAAGAGGAACTGAGCGGTGACCAGGTTGGCCAGGTCGTCGTCGATCTCGCCGCCCACGAAGACGATGCGGTCGCGGAGGAGGCGGGAGTAGATGTCGAAGGAGCGCTCGCCACGGGCGGTGCTCTCGACGACGGTGGGCACGACGACGGTCATCGGCTCGTCCTCACCGCCCTGGAGGCTGGGGGACGAAGCCGATCCGCCGCCGGGGCGGCTCCCCGCCGCCCATGGCCATGAAGGTGCCGAACTCGGCGACGGCGCGGAGCCCGTCGCGGCTGAGCTGGCCGGCCGCCATCTCCAGGCGCGCGCGGGGATCCACAGGCCACAGCGGCCCGTCGGACGCCGGGGCGAGGCTCTCGGAGACCTCGGTATAGAGGCCCGCGATGGGGACGTGCAGGGCGTAGGCGATGGCCACCAGCAGCTCCGTCGAGACGTCCTTGCGTCCGCGCTCGACCTCGGAGAGGTGGGCGGGGGAGCACCCCGCCTCGGCGGCGACGGCACTCAGCGTCCGCCCCTCGGCGTCCCGGTGACGCCGCAGGGAGGCCCCCAGGGCCCTTCGCACCTCCCCGGCTGTTTCGCTGTGAGCAGATATCACTTCGCTGAAAGTGTAGCAGGGTAGATTCGAGCAGCGGCCGCGACGACGCGCCAGGGGTCGGCGGCCAGCGCGGGCTGGGCGTGATACCCAGCGCGGCGCCGGACACGCACTGAGGTCGGAGTTTCAGGACCTGGCCACCGTAGACTGCCTGTCGCCGTGGAGGAGTGGTTTCGGCTCCGGATGCAGGCCTGGGATGGCGTCGCCGGCGCACTCCGCTTGCATGGCTGCGAGGCGACGGTTACCACGTATGCGGCGCCGGTGCAGATGGAGGGCCGGCTTCCCTCCGGCGAACTCTTCTACTTTCGTGCGCGCCACAATACGTGCTCTCTTGCGGTGGGCGGCGTGGACCCCGCCGATGTCCCGGCTTGGCGCGCCGAGGTCGAGCTGCCCGGCGACTTCACCGCCACCTGGCTCGAGGCTGATGAGGGGAAGCGCATTTTCGCGGAGCTGGTAGAGCGCTATCGGCGCGAGGAGCCACCGGCCCTAACTTGAGCCGGATGGCAGCGGAGCGGATGAGGGGCAGGGGGCGCTGACTGGCGAGTGGGGTTTGCGCAGGCGGCGATGCAACGCCGCCGAGCACAGCGCGCCGAGTGCCTCGCCCCACCGAGCCGGAATCGCAGCGAGCAGGCGGGGTGGAGGTGCGCTGAGGAGCGAGGCCTTGCGCAGGCAGCAGCTGCAATGCTGCCGAGCACGAGCATGCCGGCGCCGACAGGCGCCGGACGTGCGTGCCGAGCGGAGCAGCCACCTGCGCCCCGCCCAGCACGCCCGAAGGTCTTCCGGCTCAGACCTCCTTGAACTCGGCGTCCACGACGTCGTCGCCGCTCGATCCGTCGGAGCCGGACGGCGAACCGCCCGCACCGCCCTCGGGAGCCGCGCCGCCGCCGCCGGACTCCGGCGCCGGACCGGACGGTCCGCTGGACGACCCCGCACCCGACGACGCGTACACGGCCTCGCCGATCTTCTGGATCTCAGCCTGGAGCGCGTCGTGCGCCTTCTTGACGGCGGCGTCGTCGTTCTTGGAGATGGCGTCGCGCACCGCGGCGATCTTGCCCTCGATATCCGTGCGCAGGTCGGCGGGCACCTTGTCGCCCGCGTCCTTGAGTGCCTTCTCGGCCTGGAAGGCGAGGTGCTCGGCACGGTTCTTGGTCTCGATGGCCTCCGCCTTGCGGCGGTCCTCCTCGGCGTTGGACTCGGCCTCCTTGACCATCCGCTCCACCTCGTCCTTGTTGAGGGTGGTGGAGCCGGTGATGGTCACCTTGTTCTGCTTCCCGGTGCCCCGGTCATGGGCGGTGACGTTGAGGATGCCGTTGGCGTCGATGTCGAAGATGACCTCGGTCTGCGGCACGCCGCGCGGCGACGGCGGA
>DNAU01000272.1:321-3996 GCA_003491925.1 Chloroflexota bacterium | reverse complement strand
CCGGCACGCTCGTCGGCGCGCAGCCGGGTCTCGACGTCCTCCAGGGCCGCCCTCACCTCGTCACGCAGGGCGATCACGGCACCGCCTCCTCGAGGGGCGTGGGAGCAACCGGCGCGGACTGCGAGCGCGCCAGCACCGCGGCGATCGCCGCGCAGGCGGGGCGGGCCGCGCGGAAGAGCGCCGAGCGATCAGGCCGTGACCCGCTCGCGCCGCAGACGACGTCCGCCGCCGCGGGATCGTGGGGGAGGGCGCCGATGACGCGGAGGTCCATGGTGTCGCCGATCTCCTCGGGGGAGTACGGTCCCCGTCCCGACAGAAGCGCCAGGACGTCGACATCCAGGGATCGGAGCGTGGGGAGCCAGACGTTGAGGTGCTGGAGGGCGGCGAGCTCGGGCCGCACCACGACCACCACGAGCCCGCAGCGCTGGATGAGGCGGAGGACCGCGGTGTGCTGGCGCATGGCGGATGCCTCCAGTCGCCCGCAGTCGACCATGAAGTCCGCCTTAGCCTGGGCGAGCCGCGGGAGATCCTCGGCTAGGCGCTCGAGGGGGAGGCGCATCTCCTCGGGGGAGGTGGGGGCAACCAGGATCCGCAAACCCCCCGGCAGCTCCTGGGTGTGCCCGCCCACCTGGTTCCCGCAGTCGGCGGGGTCAGCGGGCCCGGAGCGCTCCAGCTCCGCGGCGAGGCTGACCACCCCCGGGATCACCTCCAGGCCGAAGCGAGCGGCCACGTCACCGCCGCCGGGGTCGCACTCGACCACCACCGGGGCGCCGCGCCCCTCGGGCCAGACCGCGGCCAGGGTCAGCGCCGCGGTGGTGACGCCCGCAGATCCCTTGGCCGCGACGAGGGGGACGATCGCCACGGCGGTCAGCTTCCCGGGGGGACCAGCGCGAGGCTGACGTTGCCGGCGGCCGCCGCCGTGGTGACCGTCTGCACGTCGGAGGCGGGGAGGCTGAGCGAGACGATGACCCCCTGGGTGATGGCGCTGTCCGATGGGGTGTCGACGGCGGTAACCGTGGCCGACACCGGCGCCGGCGACGTGGCTGCGGGAGTCGCCGAGGGCGAGAGCCCCGTCGACTGCGTCTCCGGTGTGGTGATCACCACCCAGACCGCGGCCCCGGGCGCCAGTGAGGGCGGTGCGTCGCCCGGTTTGATGAGCACGGCGACGATGGCCTGGCCCGCCGGCGGAGGCACGCTCCCCAAGTCGGCGGCGATCACGGGGGCACCCGCGGGCATGGCCACCGCGGCGGGGCGCCCGATCACCGTCGACTCGTTGCCGGCGGTGATGAAGGCGATCCCGCTGGTTCCCGTGGAGACAGTGGCCAGCCCCAGATCGGAGGCGGTGATGACGTCCCCGACGTCGACGGGGTGGGAGAGCACCAGGACCTGGTACTGCTGACCGACCTGGGTGAGGATGGTGCCAAACCCCAGCGCGCAGGCCACCACCAAGAGCAATCCGAGGATGGCGAGCGGCAGCCGGATGCGGCGCGGACGGGGCCGCAGCCGCGCGGGGGTCTCGGCGAGCGTGGCGAGGTGCAGGTTGCTCATCGCTACGGATTCGGGACGATCACCGTCCCGATCTCATCGACGGTGACCGCCGTGGTCGTCGAGGCGCCGGGGACGATGCCCAGGTCACCCCCTCCCGCGACGCCGACTGAGGTCCAGGTGACGTCGTACGCGACGGTCGTGGTGATGGTGAACTGCTGGTCGGGACCGTTGGCCGAGGTCTCCTGGTACGTGTACCCGCAGCTTGTGGTCTGGTCCTGGTCGGGGACGTTGGTGTTGTATGCGACGCCGGGGCCATCGCAGGTCACCTGGTTCCCGTCACCCATGGCCCAAACCACGTACTGGGGGGTTGCCATGGCGGTGGCCGTGATCCCGCCGACGGTGGCGGTCGCGGTGATCGGCTGCCAGTCCGCCGGGTCGATCCACAGCCAGCTCTCCAGGTTGACGATGGCCTTGCCTCCGGACGGGGCCATGGAGACGGTGGGAGCGGGGAGGTTCAGGTCAGACTCCGCCCTCTGGGCGACCTGGCCTGGCGTGGGTCCGGTGGGGGCGGCAGGCCAGACGAGTGCCAGGAATGATCCGAAACCGTCCAGGGCCGGCGAGCAGGTGACGAGGTAGTACTGGCCGATCTCGCTTGACGTCGTCTGCTCGCCATACACCTCGAACGGGAGGAACCAATCGCCCGTGGTGATCGTGCTGAGCGGCCCCTGCCAGCTGCAGGTGACTGTGGTGGTACCACCGCCAGAACCAGGGCCACCCGAGGAACCAGGGCTGCCCGCGGAAACCGTGCATTGCGCGGCAAGCGGGGCGCAGTCGATGCCGCTCGACCCGCCTTGACCACTACCCGGATCCGCGGCCAGGACAGCGGGGCTGACAACCACGATCGCGAGCGCGGCGGCGATCAGGGAGACGGTGACGCGGGTGTGCAAGGTGTGGCCTCCGTTACCCCCTGACTGAGCCGCCAGGTTCCGGCTTGCAGGATCATCGTCACGGTCACGTTGTTCCAGCCGACCGCGGCCGTGCCATCAAACGGCGTCGTGCCGGCAGCCGGCTGAGGGCTCGCCGGCGTGGTGGTCCCCTCGTCCGCAACGTAAGTGGTGTTAGAGCCGCAATCCTGGACGGTCGCCGTGCCCCCGTCCACGCTGATGACGACGGGATGCGGCGTGTACGTGCCGACTACGACCCAATCGACTTGCTGAAGCGCGCCGAGCCGGCCCTCAGCCAGGGTCAAGGCGACACCCGCGTACCACTGCGAGATGCCCGGGTACTGGGGACTCGGAATGGCGGCGGCGGCGAGCCAGGCGGCCATGGCCTGGTCGTACCCGTAGATGATCGCCGCGTCTGTGGGGTCGACTGTCGGCGTCGGCGTGGACGCGACAGGGGTCGGCGTCGGTGTGGAGGTAGGTGTTGCGGGGCGGGTCGATCCGCATCCCGCGAGGCCCAAGGCCGCGGCAACGCAGAGGAACGAAAGAAGTTGCGGAAGCTGACGGCGCCGGATGGGGCGATGGCGCTGCGGAGAGGCCCAGCCGCAAGCGCCGTTCACGATGCTCCTCCCTTGCTTCCCCGGGCGTCTGCAGCCCGGCTCCGAGAGATGGTGCCATGTCGGTTTGATCTGCGACAAGCGATTGGGCAATGTGCTGCGTAAGACCCACATGATTCATACTCGAATCCGGCATGATCCCTACACGCAGGCGCAAACGCGGCAAAGGGTGCGCGCCATCGTCTGCCTAGTTGCACTTCGTCCTCCTCCCGTGTCCCCGCGCATTTAATCAGATGGCCCGCAGGTCTCGATAGATGCAGCCGTCGCCGGCCGGTTAGCCGTTTGCATCCCCCGGACTGACGTTTGCATCCCAGCAGAAGCAACCGAACCGGTGACAAGCGACCGCCCGGGGTGCGTCATCGGCGTGAGACCGGGGACGGGGCGGCGGGGGGTTCCGCCGCCGGCTGGAGATGGAGCTCCTCGCCTGCGACGCCGACGAGGACCACCTCGAAGAGGTCGAAGAATCCGACCCCGAGGGTCTGCATGAGCCGCCCGCGCATGGTCGGCCCAGGGTCACGCGAGCCACCCTCCAGGGCCGGGATGTAGTTCTGGCTGACGGCCAGGCGGCGGGCGAGCTGGCGCTGGGTCAGACCGTGCGCACGCCGCCACTCCGCCAGGTGGGTGGCCCG
>DNAU01000272.1:0-265 GCA_003491925.1 Chloroflexota bacterium | reverse complement strand
CACTCCGCCAGGTGGGTGGCCCGGATGCGAATCTGAATGGGATCAGCTGGTGCCATTGGGCCAGCATACGACAGGTGAGTAGGTCGGCGGTAGCAACTCTACGTCCTAGTATCATGCTCTCGGCCTCCGCGCGCAGCCCCGCGCAGCTCCTGCGTCTGGCCTCCCGACCTGGTCGCCGGCGTCCGTCGGCTCAGCGGGCCCTGACCGCTCCGACTCTGCAGCGACGACCACGACGCCCGGGATGACCTCCAGGGGGAAGCGAGTA
>DNAU01000326.1:6763-7450 GCA_003491925.1 Chloroflexota bacterium | reverse complement strand
AGGGTGAAGATCAGGAACATCTCCGCGGTCCACTGCCCGATCCCGCGCACCCCGACCAGCCGCTCGACGATCGCCTCGTCGTCCATCCCCCGCGCCTCCTCCAGGGTCGGGACCCCCCCGTCGACGGAGCGCTGGGCGAGGTCGCGGACGGCGCGCTCCTTGGCCCCCGACAGACCGGCGGCGCGCAGCGCCTCGGTGGAGGCCCCCAGCACCTGCTCGGGGGTCGGGCAGCGGGAAGCATCGGGGAAGAGCGCGCAGAAGCGCTGGAAGATGGTGGCCGCCGCCCGGGGCGCGAGCTGCTGATAGACGATGGCCTCGGCCAGCGCCGCGAACGCGCTGGCGTCGGCCGGGAGCTGGAGGGCGAATGGCCCCACGCTGTCGATCAGCCGGCCCAGCTCGGCATCCGAGGCGCGCAGATGGCTCAGCGCGCTGGCGGCATCGATGTCCAGATCCACCGGGCGACCTCCACCGTCAAGGGGTGCGGGAATCGGCTCGGCCGATTGTCCGCGATCGCGCCCGCGATCAGGCCGGCTGGACCGCTCCGCTCGGCTGGGCGGAACCGGGCGTCGACCCAGGCTTGGTGGTCGCGACCCGGGGGGCCCGGTTGTCGCGCATCGCCAGCTTCCCCTTGGTGATCACCGCCGTTCGAGGGGCCCGGCGCGCCACCTTGGTGTCGTGGGTGACCAG
>DNAU01000326.1:374-6687 GCA_003491925.1 Chloroflexota bacterium | reverse complement strand
GGTCGGCTCGTCGGCGAGGATCACCTTCGGCTCCTTGACCAGGGCTCGGGCGATCGCCACCCGCTGCTGCTCGCCACCCGACATCTCGGGGGGGAAGTGGTTGGCCCGCTCGGCGAGCCCGACCTCGGCAAGGGCCGCCAGCGAGCGCGCGCGGCGCTCGGCCGCCGGGACCTTGAGCGGCACCAGCGCCACCTCGACGTTCTCCTCGGCAGTGAGCGTGGGCAGCAGGTTGTAGTTCTGGAAGATGAAGCCGAAGTTCTGGGCGCGCACGTCGACCAGCTGGGACTCGGGCATGGCCCCCAGGTCCTTGCCGTCGAAGATGATCCTGCCGGAGGTCGGCTTGTCCAGGGCTCCGAGCATCTGGAGGAATGTGGTCTTCCCGTGCCCGGTGAGCCCCTGGACGGTGATGAACTCGCCGTCGGGGATCTGGAGGTCCACCCCGCTCAGGGCGGCGACCTTGGTCCTGCCCTTGGGGTAGACGCGGGACAGCTTCTTCAGCTCGTACATGGCTTCTCCGTTACTCGACGCGGCGCAGCGCTTCGGCGGGCTGGAGGCGGGCGGCGCGCCAGCCACCGAGGACCCCGGCGAGGACCCCGCCCACGATGGCCAGTCCGACCGCGACCATGAGGACCTCCAGGCTGAGCGGCGCGGTCAGGTGCACCGGCACGCTGTGGGTCCGGTCGGTGAAGGTGCGGGCGAACCCGGGGTTCGCGCTGGCGAAGGCGCCGGGCGTCCGGCCCCCGAAGAACCCACCGCCCCCGCCGAAGCCGCCTCCGGTGCTGGTGGTGGACGACCCGCCGAGGCCGGTCGCCCCCACGGTGGCGCTCAGGGGGGGCACGAGATGGGTGACCAGGAAGGCCCCCAGCACGCCGAGGCCGACCCCGACCACCCCTCCGATGACACCCAGGACGGCTGCCTCGCCGATGACCTGGCCGACGATGCGCCGGCTGCGCCAGCCGATCGCCTTGAGGGTCCCGAACTCGCGCACCCGCCGGCTCACCGACGCGATGGTCAGCAGCACGGCCAGCACGAAGGCCGCCAGCAGGACCAGCGCGGAGAGCCAGGTCCCCAGCGTGTTGGCCAGGGTGGAGGCGGTGCTGAGGGAGCCGGAGACGTTGCTGGCCAGGTCGGAGGCGGTGGTCACCGTCGCCGACGGCATCAGCTTCTGGATCTCGGACTGGACCGTGGAGATCGCCGACGAGTCGGTGGCGGTGACGTAGATGGTGTTGACGTCGCTGGCGTCATCGGCGAGCGTCTGCGCCTGGCTGAGCGGGATGTAGACATCCGCCCCGTCGGTCTCCGACACGGTCACCAGCCCGACGACCGTGAAGCTGGTGCCCGCGACGGTGATGGTGGAACCGGCCTTGACCGAGTTCTGGGTAGCGTAGCTGCTGCTGACCAGGGCGATCTCACCGCCATCGGTCCCCTGCTGGGCCTCGCCGAACCACTGCTGGACCGCGGCGGCCCCGGCGGTGATGTTGGCACCGCTCAGCAGGCCCACACCGGGATAGGCGGGGTCGATGCCGTCCACCGAGAAGCTGGTGATGCCGAAGGCCCCCGGGGTCGCCGAGGCGGTCGGGGTCGCGGCGGCGGTCGGGGTCGACGTCGCGGCCGGCGTGGGGGTGGGTGTCGCGGTTGCCGACGGGCTGCTCGACGACCCTCCGCCGAAGAAGCTGCCGAAGCTGCCGCTGACGTGGATGGAGTTGAGCACCAGGGCGCCGGTGGCCCCCTCGACGCCCTTGAGCGCCGAGATCGAGGTCACGTCCGAATCGGCCATGACCTCCAGGCCCGGGCTCGAGCTCAGGTGATCCTGGCTGAAGGCCTGGCCGGCCTGGGCGCGGCTGGCCGGGTTGGCGTTGAAGCTGAAGGAGCCGCCGCTGCCCGCGGTGGGGACCTTGGTCACGGTGAGGTCGGTGCCGACCCCGTAGAGGGAGGAGAGCACCTGGCCCTGGGCGGCGTTGACCCCCGAGGCGGCGGCGGTGACGGTGATGACCAGGCCCACCGCCAGGGCCAGGCCGATGGCCACCACGGCGGCGGAGCGCGCCCGGCGGCGGAGCTCGCGCCCCAGATAGCGGAAGTACACGTGAGCTCCTGTTATGCGATCTCTGCGATGACGGAAACGGAGGTCACCCCCGACCGCGCCGAAGTATAAGTGACGCGTCTGAGACGCCCCTGGGATTGATCTGGGGAAGCGCCTGGAAGGCGTGACGAAGACGCCCGAGGGGGTGGCGGGAAGCGCTTCGAGGTGGGAGGATGGTTCCCGGCACGCCGCGGAGCCGGTTGCCCGCCATCTCTGGACCCAGGCCGACGCCCCGCGGTCATCACAGGAGGTGAGCATCGTGGCTCAGACGGCACTACTGACGGCGGAGACGGTCGACGACCCTTGGCGTAACGCCCAGCGCCAATTCGACGCTGCGGCGGATCTCCTGGGACTGGAGGCCGGCACGCGCGCCTTCCTCCGCGAGGCCCAGCGCCAGCTCATCGTCAACTTCCCGGTGAAGATGGACGACGGGTCCGTCCGGATGTTCGAGGGCTACCGCGTCCAGCACAACCTGGCCCGGGGACCGGCCAAGGGTGGGATCAGGTTCCATCCCGGGGTCACCCTCAGCGAGGTCAAGGCGCTGGCGATGTGGATGACCTGGAAGTGCGCCGCGGCCGGGATCCCCTTCGGCGGAGCCAAGGGCGGCGTGGTCGTCGACCCCAAGCGGCTGAGCCTGGGCGAGCTGGAGCGGCTCACCCGCCGGTACGCCGCCGAGATCTCGGTGCTGATCGGACCGGAGCGAGACATCCCCGCCCCCGACGTCAACACCACGCCCCAGGTGATGGCCTGGATCATGGACACCATGTCGATGAGCGCCGGGTACTCGATCCCGGCGTGTGTCACCGGCAAACCGCTCTCCGTGGGCGGCAGCGAGGGGCGCAACGAGGCCACCGGCCGGGGCGTCGCCGTGGTCGCCCTCCGGGCCTGCGCCCACATGGGACGGGAGCCGCGCCAGTCGACGGTCGCCGTCGAGGGCTTCGGCAACGCCGGCAGCATCGCCGCCCGGCTGATGGCCGCCGACGGCTTCGCGATCCGGGCCGTGTCCGACACCGGCGGGGCCATCTGGAGCGACAAGCCGCTCCCCGTCCTCGACGTCATCGAGCACAAGAAGCGGACCGGGTCGGTGGCCGGCTTCCCGGGCACCCGGGCGATCAGCGACGCCGAGCTGCTCGTCTCCCCGGTGGACGTCCTGGTCCCGGCGGCACTCGAGAACCAGATCACCGGGGCCAACGCCGGACGGATCCAGGCCAAGCTCATCCTGGAGGCGGCCAACGGCCCGGTCACGCCCGACGCCGACGAGATCCTGCACAGCCGCGGGGTGACCGTGGTCCCCGACATCATCGCCAACGCCGGCGGGGTCACCGTCTCCTACTTCGAGTGGGTGCAGGACCTGCAGTCCTTCTTCTGGGAGGAGGGGGAGATCAACAAGCGGCTCGAGCACATCATGACCGCCTCGTTCGAGACCGCCTGGGAGGCGGCGGAGCACCTCCACGTCCCGCTCCGGCTGGGCGCCTACACGGTGGCGGTGCAGCGGGTCGCCGAGGCCACCACCGCCCGCGGCATCTACCCGTGAGCTGACCCATCCGCGGTGGCCGGCGCCCATCGCGCCGGTCGGACCCCGCGCGGCTCGCCCGATCCGGCACCGGCGCCGGTCGCGGTGGGCTGCGCGGGGCAGCCCGCGCTCCGGGGGAATGGCTGGGCGCCCCGCAATGGCTGGAAGTCCCGAACTCCGGAGCAAACGCCTGGACGTCTCGCAACGACTGGACGTCCTGAGTTCCCGAGGAACGGCTTACGCGGCGGGCGTCCCCTCGACGGTGACCGTCGCCCCGCTGCCCACCACCTCGAAGAGGACCTGCCCCGCGACGAGCGGGGCGGGCTGCCCGTCGGCGAGGGTGAGCTGGGGCGGACCGCTGGCACCCTGGGTCCAGCTGATCGCGTAGAGCTGGCCTCCCACCGCGAGCTGCCCGCTGCCGCTGGAGCTCGGGCCGACCCCGAAGTCGACGCCCTCGGTGTAGCCACCACTGGGGTTCTCGTTGTCGGCCGGCACCGGGATCACCGGGGCCTGGATCATGACGACGTTGGGGACGTCCCACGGCGTGTTGGTGTCAGCATCGTCCAGAACACCGGTCCCCGGGTACTCGGGAGTGGCCGGCTCGCTGCGCTGGTACTCCCCGGTGGTCGGCTGGTAGGTGAAGATCGGGGTCTCCTCGGCCGAGATCGGCACCTCGAAGCTGGTCACCGCCTCGCTCCCGGTGGGAAGGTCGTCGCTGGCGGTGCGCGGCCAGAGCTGGTAGCCGACGGTGGTGAGGCCGACCTTCTGGGCGAACGTGGCCAGCTCGGTGCCGTTGGTGTAGAGGTTGTGCGGCGCACCGTAGCGGTAGGCCGGCGGCGGCGACGAGGTCCGGTAGAGGATGGTCGAGCCGACCACCGCGTTGTCCGGGCTGTAGGCCTTGAGGCCGCTGGAGTTGAGCTCCGCCAGCGTGTAGTTGCTCGCCCCGGAGAAGAGCAGCGCGCCGCCATAGATCCGGAGCAGGCGAAGATCGATCAGCCGGGCGCTCCGGACCGGGCCCACCAGGTCGGAGATCGGCGGGCGGGTGAACCAGATCCCCGTGAAGCGGGAGATCCCACCCTCGGTCTGGTACTCGTAGACGACGTCGGCGGTGCTCAGCCCCGACTGCGGACGCGCCTGGTAGAGGTTCTCGACCTGGATCAGGAGCGGTGCGTTGAGCGGAACCGGGGTCGGCACCGGGGTTGGGACCGGGGTGCCGGTGGGGGTGGCGATGGGGGTGGCCGTCGGCGTCGGCGATTTGGCGGCGTGAGTCGTCCCGCACGCGGCCAGCGCCAGCACCGCGCAGGCGAGGAGAGCGGAGGGTCGCGATCGGGGGTGATGCATGGCAGCCGCCGTGTGATTGGATCAGATTGAAACTATCGACGCGTCGTGCGCCGGCCTATTGTGCCCCACCCAGCCCCGCTCCGGTGCTCGCGACCGCAACCTCTGCGGGCGACAAATGGGACTCGGCGCGCCCGCACCGCCGGTCTCGCCCGCCGTCCTGGAGGCTCGCCCGGCGCGCCGGCTCAGGGCTGCGCCGGCATCGGGGCGCGGGAGGCGACCCGCCGCGCCCGGTGGGCGCGTGCCTTGGCCCGGCTCCCGCAGACGCGCATGCTGCACCAGGCGCCGCGCGCGTTCTTGGTGTGGTCGTAGAAGCCCAGCGACAGGTGCTGAGCCGGCAGACCTTCAACCGGTGCCATGTCCCGGCGACGGTGCGCGAGCAGGAGATCGAGCGAGGCGCCCTCCTGGCTCAGCCGGCCCGGGACCTGCGCGCTCTCCGGCAGCGGCCGGGGGCGCGGCGGTAGCTGATCGCGAGGTTCCGCTGGTGGGTGACGCCCGGAGGCGCGTGCCTGATGCCGGGTTCCGCATTGCCGCCGATCCTTCAGCCCGCGATCCGCCGCGAGGCGCGCTGACACCACCCCACACGCCTGCCGCGCCGATGGTGGAAGATGCCCGCTAACCCCAGGGCTCAGAGGGAGATGCAGGTGGCGCAGCCGGCAGCCGACGAGGCGCGATACCGGGCCAATCGTCAGGGTGAGATCGACTCCGCGATCGTCTACCGGGCCATGGCGAAGGCGGAGTCCGACGCCCGGCTGGCCTCGGTCTACCTCCGGCTCGCCGAGGTCGAGGAGCGCCACCTGGGCTTCTGGGAGGATCAATTGCGCTCGTTGGGCCGCGACCCCGGCCCCCGGCGACCGTCGTGGCGGGCGCGGGCCATGAGCCTGCTGGCCGCCAGGTTCGGTGCCCAGCTCGTGCTGCCCACGGTCGCCACCCTGGAGCGCGCCGACCAGCTCGACTACGACGACCAGCGCGAGACCGAGGGCACGGGGATGCCCGAGGACGAGCGTTCGCACGCCCGGGTGCTCCGCTACATCGCCGGAGGGTCGCCCGTGGGGGTGGCCGGAGAGACGCTCGGCAAGCTGGAGGGGCGGCACCGGGCACCGGGCGGCAACGCGCTCCGGGCGGCGGTGCTCGGCGCCAACGACGGGCTGACCTCCAACCTCGCCCTGGTGATGGGCGTCGCCGGCTCCGGGCTCCCGCCCAAGGCGATCCTCATCGCCGGGATCACCGGCCTGCTCGCCGGCGCCTGCTCGATGGCGATCGGGGAATGGATCTCGGTGCAGAGCACCCGCGAGCTGTACCAGCGCCAGGTGAAGACCGAGGCGGCCGAGCTGCTGACCGTCCCCGACGAGGAGCGGGAGGAGCTCGCCCTCATCTACGAG
>DNAU01000326.1:0-231 GCA_003491925.1 Chloroflexota bacterium | reverse complement strand
GGCGCTGGACACCATGGTGCGCGAGGAGCTGGGGCTGGACCCGTCCCAACTCGGAGGATCGCCCAACAGCGCGGCGGGGGCGTCGTTCTTCCTCTTCGGGATCGGCGCCATCCTGCCCCTCATCCCCTTCTTCTTCGCCACCGGGGCGCCCGCGGTCGGGCTGGCGATCGGCTGCGCCGCCATCGGGCTGTTCCTGATCGGCTCGCTCATCACCCTGCTCACCGGCCGCAG
>DNAU01000014.1 GCA_003491925.1 Chloroflexota bacterium | reverse complement strand
GATACCGGCCGGCTGGAGGTCGCCGGCCTGGCGGCCGCCCGGGCGGAGCTGCCCGATCTCCACGAGAGGGTCTGCGCCGCGCGCAACGGGATGGTCGGCCTCCCCGCCTTCCGCTTCCGCCGCCGGTACCGGGACGCCGACCGGGAGGTCGGCGGCTTCGGGGCGATGCGCTTCGCCCTCCACCGCGATGCGGGAGGCGGGGTGGACGGCCTGGTCGCATACCGGACCCACCTGGATTGGACGTGGAGCAACCCTCCATGCGGGGATCTCCAGGTGGAGGAGCTGTGGGCGGCCACCGAGGAGAGCGAGATGTCGCTCTGGCGCTTCTGCCTGGAGCACGACCTCATGACCCGCGTCACCGCGCAGTGGCGCCCCGCGGACGAGGCGTACCAGCTCCGGCTGGCCAATCCCCGCGCCTGGGGGCAGACCCTGGGCGACGGGCTGTGGCTGCGTCCCCTCGATCCCCCGGCGCTGCTGGCCGCCCGCCGCTACGGCCGCGAGGACGGCCTGGTGCTCGAGGTCCACGAGCCGGACGGCTCGCCGCCGCGGCGCTTTCGACTCGAGGGTGGTCTCGAGGGGGCGACCTGCGTGCCCTCGACGGCCTCGCCCGACCTCAGCCTCGGCACGGCGGCCCTGGGCTCGATCCTGCTGGGCGACGCCGCGGTGGAGCGACTTCACCGCGCGGGCCAGGTCGAGGAGGGCACCGCCGGTGCCGTCATCCGGGCGACGGCGATGTTCCGCTGGTCGCCGCTGCCCTGGTCGGGCGCCTTCTTCTGAGCGCACCACCCGCGGGAGCGTGACCCGTGCGGTGGGACGAGCCCTGGGATCGATCGTCGGGAACCGGCCCGGTCGCAGCCTGAGAGCGCGACCCGGGGGTGGACCACCCACCAGGACGGATGGCCGGGATCCTGCTCAGTCGCCCCCGAGCAGGTCGGGATGTCCGTCCAGCCAGCGCCGGGCCGCGACCGCGTCGTCGGCCGGGATCTCGCCATCGAGGATGGCGTCGAGCAGTGCCTTCTGCACCCTGCCTACCCACGGCCCCGGCCCCCGCCCGGCACGCTCCATCAGCTCGTGGCCGTCGAGGGGCGGGCGCAGCCGGGAGACCTGGCTGCCCGCATCCAGCTCGGCCGCCCGCCGCTCGAGCTCGTCGATCGCCTCCACGTCGGGGTAGGCGGAGGCGCGGGTGTCGGCCCGCGCCAGCTCGAGGATCCGCGGCCGCAGCTCTCCCAGGGTGCGGATGAATCGCCGCACCGCGCTGTCGCCCACCTCACCGGGTCGGTACTGGATCGGCCACATGTGATGGAGCACCAGGGCGCCCACCTGCGAGGTCTCCTCGTTGCTGAAGCGGAGACGGCTCATCACCGCCGCGGAGATCTGGGCTCCCGCCCGCGGGTGGTCATGGAAGGTGTGCCGGCCGTCGGCGGCGATGGCGTGGGTCCGGGGCTTGCCGGAGTCGTGGAACAGGCAGGCGAGGCGCGTCACTAGCTCGACAGGGGCCAGCTCCACGGCGCGCAGGCTGTGCTCCCAGACGTCGTACAGATGCCAGCCGCCCTGCTCCACGCCCACCATGGGGAGCAGCTCGGGGATCCAGACCTCCAGGAGCTCGGTGCGCCTCAGCACCTCCATCCCCTCCCGGGCGTGCTCCGACACCAGCAGCCGGCTCAGCTCCTCGCGCACGCGCTCCGCGGAGAGGATGGAGGCCCGGTGGGCCATCGCGCGCATCGCCTCCTCGACCCCCTCGGCGAGGCGGAAGCCGAGCTGGGCGACGAACCTGGCCGCCCGGAACATCCGGAGAGGGTCCTCGGAGAAGGTGTCGACGGGGTCGAGGGGGGTGCGCAGGATACCCGCGCGGAGGTCGTCCAGCCCTCGCCCGGTGACGTCGAGAATCCGGCCATCGAAGCGCTGGGCCAGGGCGTTGACCGTGAAGTCGCGCCGGGCGATGTCGTCCTCCAGGCTCCCGGGGCGGACGTCCGGCTTGCGCGATTCCGGGTCGTACCTCTCGGCCCGGGCCTGGACCACCTCGAGGACGAAGCCTCCGCCCCTGACCTGGGCCGTCGCGAAGCGCTCGAAGACGGCCGGCCGGGCCCAGCCCAACTTCCTCGCCACCCGCTCCAGCAGGGGGACGCCGTCGCTGCCCACGACCACCAGGTCGATGTCCTTGCTCTCCCGGCCGAGCAGCCGGTCACGGACGAATCCACCGACCAGGAAGGCGTCGAGATGCAGCTCCACGGCGGAGAGGCCGAGCGCGTCCAGGACGTCGGCGAGGTCGAGCTGAGGACGGATTGCGCGAACCCGGACCGGCATGAGGCTGGAGTGTAGCGAGCCAACCGCTCCGGTTCGGCGACGACCGCCGGCCCTCAGCCGCCCGCCGGCGCACCCGCGGGCGCGGCATCTCAGCGAACGCTGATCGACTCACTGCCGGAGGCGGTCGCGCCGCCGGTGTCGGTGATGGTGAGGGTGACGAGCTCGCTGCCCGCGCGCCGGTAGCGGTGGGTGGCGGCGACCGCGAAGCCGGAGCCGGATGGCGTGGTGCTGACCGACGTCGAGCTCCCGTCGCCCCAGGTGATCCGGACGGTGTAATCCGCCGCCACACCGAGTGGGTCCGCGTCCTCGAAGCGGGCCGAGAGCCTCACCGTCGGCGCCGCCTTGGCCGGGACAACCGAGAGCGACTCGAGGGTGAGTGGTGCCGGGATCACCGTGACCGGGACGGAGGCGGAGATGTCGACGCCGTCGTCCGGTGTGTAGACCATCCCGCCGGCCGCGACCGCGATCGCCACCGATGCGGGGCCGGTCACCGGCTCCTCCGGGAACGTGAAACCGCCGCTGTACACGACGACGTCGCACCATCGCTGATCGCCGCAGATCGCCGACCCCGCGGGGGGGCTGGAGCCGATCGCGACCAGGCCCGGCTGGGACTCGCCGGTCGGCCAGGTGATCACCGCGCTCACGCTGTCGAACGGCACCGAGCCGACATCGCCGTACCCGGCGATGGTGTCGACCGCGGCCAGCTCGTCGAGGGTGACCTGGGCGACCGGGGCACCCGCCGTCGACGTTCCCTGAACCGCGTCCACTGGGTCGGTTGCGATCGTCGGGACGTCCTCGAACCACTGGGCGACCTCGGCGATCGTCTGCCATGTCCCGGGGGCTCCTGCCATCGGGTAGGTCCCGTCGAGCGGCAGCTCCACCGACGACGCGTGATTCTCCCTGGCCCACTCCAGGGTCCCCCAGAAGTCGCCGACGTTGCCTTCGACGGCGGTCTGGAAGGCGATCGGCGCACCCAGGGTCACGTTCACGTTGAGCCCGTCGAGGGTGAGGTCGATCGGCCCAGAGGCACCGGTCATCGCGCTGTACATCTGTCCGTACGTCGCCGAGGGGAGGCCGCTGATCGGGTCGCGGATCGAGTCGTTCTCCAGCACGCATCGAGACCCGAGCTCGTAGCGGCAGTACGCCATCATCTGCTCGGTGTAGGCCACGTCGACGCCGGTGGTGTAGCCGGTGCCGGTGGCGGTCAGCACCTGGTAGGGGTTGAAGGAGACCCCGATGCGGGTGTAATGCCAATCCTCGCCCGCGGTGTCGATCTCCTCCTTCTGGCACTCCTGATCCGCCGCGGTCGTGTATCCGGCCGCCAGCAGCGCCGTGTCGTTCGACGCGATGGAGGTGCCGAGGATGAACGGTTCCGGATAGAAGAGCGCGCAGCGGGAGACCACGAACTCGGCGATGTCGGCATCCCCGTCGTACGCGGCTGCCAGCTCGGACTCGAGGTCGTCGTAGAGCACGCCGTACTCGGCAGTCCAGAACCGTCCGGCGATCCCGGGCGTGTCGCTGTAGGGGTTGGTGACGGGAACGCCGCCTCCGGTCAGCGCCAGGACCCAGGCCGGCGTGTCCATCCCGGCCAGCACCCGGATGCGCAGCGGAGTGCAATCGCTGGCGGCGATGGCCTGATCGATCGGGTTGTCGGCGACCAGGCCCGGCCCCGTCGGCTCGAGGGCGCTCCATGGGACATTCACCGAGCTGGCGTCGAGACCCGCCGCGGGAGGAGACGTGCCGCGGTCGACCAGGCCGCGGATCAGGGGCTTGATCCCGGGCGCGGCGGCGCAGTTGTCGGGCTTCGCCGCCCCGCCGGGGTTGACCTCGCCGGCCGCGAGGGTGAGCCCGAGGGCGATGACCGTCCCGAGGATGGCGATCGACGGTCGCCAACCCGACGCCCCAGCCGGCCAGCGACCCGGCATGCTGTCCCCCCCTGCGCTCAGCCCGCCCCGACGTTAGCGAGGCTATCACACCCCGCTGGGACGCGCTGAGCCGGCGCCTCGGTGGCGTTTACAGGGAGCGGCCGAGGAAGGCGGCCAGGCGGTCGATGGCGGGCGCGTCCTCCGCCACCGGCTGCTCCGGGCCGAACCCCCTGCTGTCGCGGGGGCGGCCGGCCAGGGTGACGCGCACGGTGGCCAGCGTCTGCTCGGCGACCGCCTCGGGGAATGCCGCCGTCTGACTGGTCGCGTGCGCGAGGTCCCAGCCGTGGATCAGCCCCTCGGTGGTCCGCATGTGGATGAGGAACTCCCCGGCCTGCTCGCCCGCGTGCGTCGGGTAGGTCCCCTCTGGGAAGTCGGGGTCCGAGAAGGCGTCGCGCAGCTCCAGAGTCGAGCTGAGGAACACTGCCACCGGGTCGTCCTCCGCTGCCGGAGCCACCCGGGCCCGGAGCCGCTGGAACCCCTCACCGCCCTCGGGCCGCTCCCCGCCCGCGATCAGCGCGAACATCCGGTTGCCGGCGGTCAGGTGGTCCACCAATCGCCTCACATCCCACTCCGCGCACGGCGTGGGCAGCCCCCACTGGTCGGGGCGCACGCCCTCCACCAGCCGGCTGCAGGAGTCGATGACCCGATCGAAGTCGGCGAGGGCGATCGCGGTGGCGGGCATGCCCGCATGGTACGAGGCGAGACACCGCGGCTGGCGATCCAGCGGGGAGGCCCACCGGCGCCCCGCCGGCGCCGCCCGCTCGGCTACGCGCCCAGCGCGGCCGCCATCGCTCCCGGGTCCCTCCCACCCCGGCGTCGCAGCATGGCGACCCCGATCGCCCCCGCCGCGCCCGTGCACACCGCGGCGGCCAGGAAGATGGTGCGCAGCTCATCGAGCAGGGCGAGCTGCGCCAAAGAGTTGTAGGCGGCGCAGCTCAGCGGGTGGCCCGGGCAGAGGATCGCCGGTGAGGGGATGGTCGTCGCCTCCTGGTAGTAACGGTGCAGCCCGATGGCGGTGAGCAGGGAGATCCCGACCAGCATCCCCACCATCCGCGCCACCACCACGAGCGCGGCGGCGAGCCCATGCCTGGCCGCGGGGACGGCACCCAGGATCGCGGCGTTGATGGGGGCGATGGCGAGCCCGAAGCCGAGACCGCAGCCGGCGAGGACCGGGTCGCTGAGGCGGAGGCCCGGACCCAACGAGCTTGCGGTCCAGCCCCCCATGAGCACGAACATCGCCGTGGTGAGCCCCATCCCGAGCAGCGTGGTCACCCGGTAGCCGAGCCGCTCGCAGAGAAAGCCTCCGAGCACGGCGCCCACCGGGACGGCCGCCAGCAGGCGGAGCAGCACCAGGGCGGCGCCCAGCTGCGAGCCGTACGCGGTCGCCCGGGCGAAGATGGGGACGTCGACCAGCGCCGCCATCAGCCCCGCCCCGATGGCCAGATTGGCGAGCAGGGCTCCGACCGCGGCGGGATCGCGCAGCTCGCCGAGGGGCAGCAGCGGGGCCCGAGCGCGGGTCTCACGAACCGCGAAGGCGGCGGCCGCCACCAGGGCCACCGGGAGCAGCACCACCGCGGCGGGTGCCACCAGTCCCCGGCTCGGGTCGGCCGCGGCGAAGCTGATCACCACGAAGCCGAGCACCACGGCGAGGAGGGCCCCGCCCAGCCCGTCGACGCGGCTCCAGATCTCGGGGAGCCGGCGAAACCGGAGCAGGCGCGGCGCGCCCCCGTCCCCGGTGAGACCCCAGGCGATGGAGAGCGCCGCCCCCACCAGCGCGGCCAGGGCGAGTGGCGTGGTCCACGCCGAATCCCCGGCGATCGGCCCCCAGAGCACCCCCCAGAGCGCGCTGTCGGCGAGCGGCCCGGGGGCGGCCACCGCCAGACCCCCCAGCCCGAGGGTGCCCACCAGGAGGAGGGTCCCGGGCAGGTCGACCGCCCCTGCCGGCGCGCGCCGCGGGCGGCTCCGCGGCACCGGTTCGACACCCGTGTCCGCCGCCGCGCGGACCGGTTCGGTCCCGGCCGGCCGTGAGAGCAGGAATCCGGCGCCGAGCAGCGCGGTCAGGGGCAGGTTCAGCCAGAAGATCAGCCGCCAGGTCGAGAAGCTGAGGATCGCCGCCCCGTAGAGGGGACCGAGCACCGCACCCAGCTCCTGCACCCCGCCGACCACCCCCAGCGGGATTCCGCGCCGGCCGGCGGGCCAGAGGTCGGCGACGATCGCGAGGGTGACCGGGACCAGCCCCCCACCGCCGGCCCCCTGGAGGGCCCGTCCCACCACCGCCCCGGTGAGGTCCTGGGCCGAGGAGGTGACCAGCGACCCGAAGGCGAAGACCAGCAGGCACCCGGCGAAGACGCGGCCCCGGCCCACGATGTCGGAGAGCCGGCCGAGCAGCGGCAGCAGGGCGACGTAGCCGAGCAGGAAGCCGCTGATGATGGGGGTCGCCGCCTCCAGGTGGTCGAGGCTCAACCCGATGTCGCTCATGATCGCGGGCAGGGCGAGCACCACCACGTAGGTGTCGGCTGCGGCCAGCATCACGCCGGCCGCCGCGAACCCCAGCCTCCATCCCGATCCCCGCGCCGCCCCTCCATCCGCGCGCCCGGCGCTAGCGGTCACGGCGGTGCCGCCGCCGATCGCGTCGCCGGGATCGGGACCGTCCACCTGGTCAGGAGGTGGGCGGCGGGCTGACGCTCACGCTCTCGCCGTAGTGGTCGAGAACGAGGTGGAAGGTGCTCTGGTCACCGGCTGCGAAGATGGGCCCGGTCAGGTCGACCTCCCTGACCTGGTAGGTCCCGGTGTCGATCGCGAAGACCGCCGAGACCGGCTGGCTGGGCTCCGCGTCCACCAGGAGTGCGGCCAGCAGGCTGCCCGGCAGGGTGGCGTCCACCTGCTGGAGGGATTCGCCATTGAGCCGCACCGCGGAGCCGAGGGTCGGGTCGTGGGCCGAGGTGAGCAGGGTGGAGATCCCGCTGTTGGGGTCCAGCAGCTTGCCGGGATCGCCGAAGCCGTACTGCGAGGGGCTCGCCTTCTGGTAGTCGTCGGTGAAGGGAAGCTGGACGTAGAACTGGCCACCCGTCGAGACCACCTTGACCTGGAGGGGGAACCCGGCCTCCTCGATCGAGAGCGTCCCCGAGAAGCCGTCGGGGCGCACCGCGTCCCCCACGGCGGCGGTGAGCAGGGTCCCGCTCCCGGCCACGTTCTGGCTGGTGAGCTGGATGTGGAACGAGGTGGTCTGGTCGAAGGTCGCCTTGGCCCGCTGGAGCAGGGTCGCGGCCGATGGTCCGGAATAGCCGCAGGCCGCCACGGCTGCGGCCAGCACCGCCGCGACGGCGAGATGTCGGCGGTTGATGATCGAGCCCTCCTGTCGCTCAGATCCCCATCGGCCGCCGAGTATGCACGACGGCGGAGCTATCGTGGCAGGCCATGCCCGCCTCCGTCCGGCACCGCCATCCGGCTCTCCGGCTGATCACCCTGCTCCTCCTCCTGGCCGCCGCCGCCTGCTTCGGGGTCAGCATGGTGAGGATCTCATTCTCACCCAGCTTCATCGCCGCTCTCCAGCAGCTGCCGGGCCTGGGAGCGCTGCCCACCGCCTGTGTCAATGGCGGCATCGCCGCCTACAGCGGTCTGACGCTGGCGACCGGCGGGGACCCGACCGTCAACGCGGCGTGCCTGAGTCACATCCGGGACGCCGGCCAGGCGAACCTCGGCGTCCAGCCCCTGACCCTGCTCGCCGGTCTGGCCATCGTCGGCGCGGTGGCGCTGATCGTCTGGGGCCCGCGCGGGCACCGGCTCCTGAGCGGTGCGCTCTCTCTCGTCGCCGGTACCCTGCTGGTGCTGAACGCGCTGCAGCTCGGCCAGGTTTTCGCCGGCCATTTCGGCCGTGGAGCGTCGGCGATCACCAGCGGGCCCGATCTCGGCCTCTGGGTGGTGCTGGGGCTGCTGGTGCTGGTGCCCCTCGTCCAGCTCGTCGCCGCGGGAGTGGGCTGGGTGAGGCTGGCACTGGCCCCCATCGAGGAGGGCAGCCCGGCTCGCCACTGAGGGCGGGCGAGGTCGCGTCAGGGTGCGCACTGCCAGCCGCGGGCGGTTAGCATGCCCGGGCACGGGTTCGCGCGATCACCGGGGAGTGGTGAGATGGCCGCCCTCGTCAGGGACCCGGCCCCACGGCTGGTCTCTCCGGTGCTCCTCATCCTGGCGGGACTCTGCTTCCTGCTCCCCTTCGCCGGTGTCTCGTGCAACACGGCTCCGGTCAAGAGCGAGGTCGGGTCGCTCCTGGCGGGTGAGGGGAGCCTCATCTCCGACACGGTGGTGGGCCCGTGCATGGACGGTCTCAACGGAGACAACGTCGCGACCTATACGGGCCTCGACCTGGCCACCGGGGCCGCTCCGGGCGTGACCGCCGCGGAGCCGGCCGGCTGCGCCGCGCTCAGCGCGGCCAACGGTGGCTCGACCACCACGCGGCTGGACGGGAGCCGGATCGGCGTCGGGGTTCAGCCCCTCCTGCTGGTGGCCCTCGTCGCGATGCTGCTCGGCCTGCTCTTGAGCCTCACCCGTTTTGCGCTGCGCAACCTGGTGGTGACCGCCATCGCGGTGGCGGCGATCGTCCTGCTCGCGTTCATCCGGCTCAGATCGGCTCTCAGATCCTCGGCAGGATCACCCAGAGTGCCTTCGGAGCGGTCACGGAATCCTTGCCCGTCCATGGCACCCTGGGCATCGCCACGTTGCTCCAGGCTGAGATCTCCGGCTCCTTCACGGTCACCGCCGGCATCGGCTTCATCCTCGCCCTGGTGGCGCTCGCGGTCCTCGCCCTCTACAACCTGGCGGCGGAGCTCGCCCGCCACGCCGGACGCGGCGGCGGAGCGGTTTCCGCGGCCCCCTACGCCGGCTCGGGCCCGTCGCCGGGGCCCTGACCCGGGACGCGACCCGCGGCTGCAGGCGCCGACCCTCCTCCTCCGCCGGCGGGGGCCGGCCGCCGGGGCCCGAGCCCGGCCAGCCGGCGCAGCAGCTCCACCTGCTGGCGGTCCGGGCCCTTCCTCTCGTGACCGGGGACCTCGAGCACCCAGGGGACGCGGCGCAGCCGGGGGTCGTGCAGCAGCAGGCGGAAGGCGGCCGTCCCGATCTCCCCCTCCCCGAGGTTGGCGTGACGGTCGGCGTTGCTGCCCAGCGCCCGCGCCGAGTCGTTGGCGTGGACCAGGCCCAGCCGCTCGAACCCGATCAGGCGGCCGATCTCGTCCAGGGTCCGGGCCGCCCCCTCCGGATCGCGCAGCTCGTACCCGCTCGCGAAGGCGTGCTGCGTGTCGAGACAGACCCCGACCCGCTCGGAGCCCGCGGTCTCGACCACGCGGGCGACCTCTTCGAAGCTCCGCCCGACACAGCCGCCCGAGCCCGCGCTGTTCTCCACCAGCAGCCGGGCACGTCCCGGCGGGCTGCACTCGATGACCTCGCGGATGGCCCCGCCCACCTGGGCCAGCACCGACTCGAACCCCGCCCCCAGGTGGGAGCCGGGGTGGAAGACGACCGCCTCGGCGTCGAGGGCGGCCGCCACCTCCAGGTAGTGGATCAGCGAGGCCACCGACGAGCGCAACAGCTCCGGCTTGGGGGAGGCGAGGTTGATGAGGTAGACCGCGTGCAGGTAGTGGCCCCGGAGCCGGGCGGCCGCGTACTTCTGGAGGTAGAGCTGGCGATCGGACTCCTCGAGCCGCAGCCGCCTCCACATCTGCGCCGGGGTCGGGTGGGTCTGGATGACCTCCGCTCCGATGGCCAGGGCGTTGTCGACGGCGTTGTGGAGACCGCCCCGCGCCGCCACGTGAGCCCCGATCAGCATGCGGTCGATTCTGCCAAGCGGGGAGCCGGGGCTCAGGGGGCGACCAGCAGCTTGATCGCCAGCCCGATGCCGACCGCCGCCACCCCGTAGCGGAGGGCGACCGGCGGGATGCGGCGGCCGACCGCCGCGCCGATCGCGCCCCCCACGACCGTGCCGGCGGCGAGGACCAGGGCGTCCAGCCAGTGCACCGGCCCGAAGATGGCGAAGCCCACGGCCGCGATGGCGTTGACGGTCGTGGTGCAGACCACCTTGGCCGCATTGAGCCGCTGCAGGGTGTCCCGGACGTAGAGGCCGAGGAGGGCGAGGAGCATCACGCCCAGGGCCGCGCCGAAGTAGGCGCCGTACATCCCTCCGAGCACCAGCCCGCCGCGGAACACCGGCGAGGCCTCGCCCGCGTGGGTCCCGACCAGACGGGCGAGGACGGGTTGGAAGAGCAGGGCGAGGCAGCCGAGGATGATCAGCCAGGGGATCACCCGGGTGAAGACGCCGGGCGAGGTCCGGAGCAGGAGGACGGTGCCGGCCAGGCCCCCGATCGCCATCGGCACCAGCAGGCGTGCCACCCGCCGGCCCTGACCGGCCAGCTCGGCGCGGTAGCCATGGCTCCCCGTGAGCAGGCCGGGGACCAGCCCAACCGTGTTGGTCACGTTGGCGGCCAGCGGGTTGAGGCCGGCGCCGAGCAGGGCCGGGTAGCTGAGCAGCGAGCCGCCCCCACCGATGGTGTTGGCGATGCCCGCGAGCACGCCGGCACCGGCCACGAACCCGGCCTCGAGTCCGGTCACCCTGGTCTGCGATCGTGCCGGCCGGTCACGGGTCGAATCTTCGCAACTGCCGAGACGCCGCGCGCCGGAACCCCATGACGCCACGCCGGTGGCCCGCCGTCGCCGCGATGGGTGGGACGGCAGGGGCCGCGCGCCGTGGGGCTGTAGCCGCGACTACGCGGCCGACTCCGCCGGGATCTTCACCGAAGCCTCCGCGGGGAGTTGCGGGGCAGTCTGCGTGGCGCTCTCCGTGTGGCTGACGGTGACGGCATCGAGGCTGTGACCGCTCTTCTCCGGGAGCACCTGGGTCAGCAGCGCCCCGGCCACCCCGAGCGCGGAGCAGAAGATCAGCACCCCGCCGAGGCCCAGCGCCGAGCTGAGCACGGGGAAGAGGAAGACGCCGAGGAACGCCCCCAGCTTGCCCACCCCGGCGGCGATGCCGTGCCCGGTGGTCCGCTCCCCGACCCCGAACACCTCGGTGGGGATCAGGAAGGTGGTGACGTTGGGCCCGAACTCGGTGAAGAAGTAGCTGATCCCATAGATGAGGAGGAAGGGGACGATGACATGGGTCAGCCCCGGGATGAACCCGATCAGCCCGAAGCAGATCGCCATCGCCGAGAAACCGATCCACTGGAGCCGGCGATGGCCGATCCGGTCAACGTTGAGAAACGCGAAGACATAGCCCGGCACAGCGAAGAGGGCAAAGATGATCAGCGTCCACGCGGTCGACTGGAGCAGGTTGGCCCCGGGCGCCACCCCCCGTAGGATGACCGGGGCGGAGATGGTGTTCCCGTAATAGACGTAGTCGAGGAGGAACCAGGAGCCCGCCGTGCCCAGGATCAGGAGCAGGGATTTCCGGTCGGTGAGGAACGTGCGCAGGCTGGTGCGCCCCGACCCGCCGGCCGCCGCGGCCGCTCGCACGACGCCCTGGCTGTACTTCTCCATCGCGGCCCGCGCCTCGGTCTCGCGGCCCTGGACCTGGGCGGCGTAGCGCGGTGACTCCGGGGTCTTGATCCGCAGGTAGAGAACACTGAGCGCCGGGAGGGCACCGAGCCCCAGCATCAGCCGCCAGGCCAGCTCGTGGTTCACCCCGGAGGCCAGCAGGGCGAGCGCCACCACCGGTCCGATGATCAGACCGGCGGCCTGGGAGGAGAAGACCAGCGAGACCAGCAGCCCTCGCCGCTCGCGATTCGCGTACTCGCTGGCCATCACCGCGCTCACCGGGTAGTCGCCGCCGATCCCGATGCCGAGGACAAAGCGGAAGGCGACCAGCCAGAGATAGCCGGGAGCCAGCGCGGTGGCGAAGGCGCCCAGGGCCATGATCCCCGCCACCAGCCCGTACACCCGGGTGCGTCCCAGGATGTCGGCGATCCGGCCGAAGACGATGGCGCCGACCAGGGTGGCGAGGAGGGTGGCCCCACCCAGGAAGCTGGTCTGGACGGCGGAGAGGTGCCACTCGCCCTTGATGAGGACGAGGGCGACGCCGATGATGAAGAGGTCGTAGGCGTCGGTGAAGAAGCCCATCGCTGCGGTGAAGGCCGCCTTGAGGTGAAAGAGGCTGAGGGGAGCCTCGTCGAGCGCCTCACCGAGGGTGCGATGTGAGGGGGCGGTCGTCGAGCTGGCGGTGCTGCCGTCCACGTGGTGCTCCATACTCTCGGGATCAGGGCTCCCGTTAAAGGATGGAGAAGTCGGCATTAAGATGTCTTTAACGACGGAGGGCACCTCCTCGCCCGAGACCGACCAGGTCCTGGCGGACGTCTGGCGGCTCGCCGCGACCGTCGAGGCTCAGGTCGCCGAGGCACTCCGCGCCCTGGCGGACGCCGACCTCGAGAGCGCCGATGCGGTCGTCCACACCGACCTCGACGTCAACCGGCTCCGCTACGCGATCGAGGAGCGGGTGACCGCCGAGCTGGCCCCGGGGGTGGGCGAGGGACGGCTGCGCCTGCTCATCGCCGTCCTCTACGTGATCAGCGACCTGGAGCGCATCGGCGACCACGCCGCGGGCATCGCCAAGGTCGCGCTGATGCTCGGGCGTCCGCCGATGCGCGCCCTGCCGGCCAGCATCCCCCACCTGGGATCACAGGTGCGGGCGATGCTCGCCTCGGGGGTGAGCGTGCTGCGCGACCGCGACGTCGACGCCGCCCGTCGTCTGGTCGAGGAGGACGACGCCGTCGACCGCCTCTACGACGACATCTACGGCGAGCTGATCGCCACCATGACCGCGCAACCGGACACGGTCGTTCCCTGCACATACCAGCTGTGGGCGACCCACAACCTGGAGCGGATCGCCGACCGGGTCACCAACCTCTGCGAGCGAACCGTCTACCTCGGTACCGGCCGGATCGAAGACCTCAACATCTCGTCCTACTGAGGGAGCCACGGTGCCCACCGTTCTCCTGATCGACGTCCCCGAGTCGCGTGCTCTCGCCCTCGAGGAGCGCCTCGCCGTCGATGGTTGCCTGGTTCGCCGGGCCACCGGCTGGCCGACTGACCGTCCCGAGGCCGGCGAGGTGGACGTGGTCCTCGCGCACACCGCCGACCCCGCCGCCCTCGCCCTGGCGGTGCGTCGGTTGAGCCGGGCTCCGCTGGTCCTGGTCAGCGGCGCGGCGGCACCGGCCCGGGTGGCGGCGCTGACCTGCGGCGCCGACGTCTGCCTCGCCGACACCGAGCCCGAACCCGTGGTCGAGGCCCATGTCACGGCGCTGCTGCGCCGGTGGCAGCCACGGGTTCGCCACCAGGTCGAGACCGTCCAGGTCGGCGAGCTCGCTCTCGACCCGCCGGCGCGGCGCGCCCAGGTCGACGGCGTCGATCTCGAGCTGCGGCCCCGCGAGTTCGACCTGCTGGTGGCGCTGGCGCGCTCCTCGGGGCGCGCCTTCCGGCGCCACGAGCTCCTCGACCTGGTCTGGGGCCCCCGCTTCGTTGGCGGGGTCAACACCGTGGACGTCCACATCTCCTGGCTCCGCCAGAAGCTGCCCCCCGCGGCCCGGGTCCGGATCACCACCCTTCGTGGGGTCGGATACCGGCTGGACGAGCTGAGCCGGCCGGCGTTTCCCGTGGCGGACCAGGGGGCGGGCACCGCCGGGGTGAGGCCGCAGCCGGAGGGCGACGCCGCCCAGCCCGGGGACGCAATCGCCCAGCCGGCTTTCCAGCCTGAGGGCGCGGGCGTGCTGCCGGATGGGACTGCCCCACTGCCGAATGGAACGGTCCCCCAGGCGGGCAGCGCGGCTCCGCGCCCCGAGGGTGGGAGCGTCCAGCCGGAGGACGCGCTCCCGCGGTCCGGGAGTGGGTCAGCGCGGCCGGACAGCGCGTTTCCGCTCCGGGACAGGGCAGTCCCGCGGCGGTAGGCAGCCGGCCGCCTCTCGCGCGCTGACCCCCTGCTGACCGCGAACCTGCACCGCGCCAGGTCCATGTCCATGGTCTGCGTGCTGGGAGCGTCGCTGCTCGTCCCGCTGGCGGTGCTGATGATCGCGTTCCCGGGCTTCTACTCCGGATCCCCCGTTCACTAGTGCACTGACACAGAAATA
>DNAU01000180.1 GCA_003491925.1 Chloroflexota bacterium | reverse complement strand
CAGGCCGGATCGGGTTCAGTCCAGGTAGGTCGCCGACAGGCCGGCGAGCTCGAGCGGGGGCCGCCCCAGCGCACTGGGGACGGAGGCCGCGAGCGCGGCCACCGGGTCGCCAAGGCGGATGCCGGGGAGCTCGAGGCTGTCGAGGCTGATCGGCGGCGGGTCCCCGACGGCCACCGTCGCGAGGCTGACGCGGCGGGCCTCTCCGAGCATCTCGAGGCCTCCCCCACGGCGGGCGAATCGGCCGGCGTAGGCACCGCCCCGGCCGGCCTCCACTAGGGCGACCGTCTCGCTCTCGCCGTCGGGGGCCGCCCGCGCGGTCACCTCCAGGCTGCTGACCCCGTGGAGCGGGATCCCGAGCGCATGGGCCAGTCCCAGCCCCGCCGCCATGCCGGCGCGCAGGCCGGTGTACGAGCCCGGTCCGGTGACCACCACCACCGCGTCGAGGCCGGAGACGCCGAGCTCCGCCATGGCCCGGTCCAACCAGGGAAGGGCCGCCGTCCCGCCGGTCCGGGCGGCCAGCAGCTCGCCCCGCCGACCGGCACGGACCACCACCAGCCGCCGCCGGGTGGCGGTGTCGATGGCGAGGACGCTCACGGGCCGACCACCGCCGCGCGCCAGGCCTCGATAAGCCGGGCGGGGGCCCGCTCCGGGTCGCGGGCCTCGATGCTCCGAACCTGGTCACCGGCGATGTCGATGACCAGTCCGAGCGGGTGCCACGGCTCGAGGTCGGCGTAGCCCGCCCACTCCACCGCGGCCGGGGCGCTCTCGAGGAGGCTGTCCAGGTCGAGCATCTGGATCCGGGCGCCCGGTCCGAGCCGGTAGAGGTCGAGGTGGTGGAGCCGGGGCGGCGACCCGTAGACGTGGTGAAGGACGAAGGTCGGGCTCTTGACCACCGCGGCGTCGACCCCCAGCCCGGCGGCGAGCCCCCGCACGAAGACGGTCTTGCCGGCTCCGAGCGGCCCGTCGAGGGCGATCAGGTCGCCGGGTCGCAGCCGGGCCGAGAGCCGGGCCGCCGCCGCCTCGGTGGCGGCGACGGAGGACGTGGTGAGCCGGAGGGCGTCACCGTTCACGGCTGGCGGAAGTGCCGGGAGCCGATCGCCGGGAGGGGGACCGGCTCGCCGCCTCGACGGTCGAGGAGGGTCAGGCCCGAACCGACGGCCAGGCGGCCCACCACGCGGAGCGGCTGGAGCCCGGGGGGCCACGCCGCCAGCAGCCCCTCCAGCCGATCGGCCGCCACCGCGGCGACCAGCTCGAAGTCCTCTCCCCCACCCAGGGCCGCAGCGGGCCACGCCGCACCCAGCAGGGCGCGCACGTCGGGGCTGGCGGGCAGGCTATCCAGCCAGATCTCGGCGGCGCACCCCGAGGCCTCGGTGATCCGGCCCAGGTCGACGATCAGACCGTCGCTCAGGTCGCCGGCGCACTCGACGCCCAGCTCGAGCAGGGCCCGACCCTCCGCGAGCCGGGCCCGGGGTTCGAGCTGACGCTCCAGGCACCGCTCCCCAACCTCTCCGGCGACCTCCCACCCTTCCAGGAGCAGGCGAAGCCCGGCCGCCGCCTCCCCGAGGCTCCCGGTGACCAGCAGGGCGTCCGCGGGGCGGCCCCGATCGCGGCGGAGCGCCCGGCCGGGGTCGACCGTCCCGACCACCGCGACATCGATCACGAGCGGACCGCGGATGGCGCTGACATCGCCACCCGCGACCTGGCAGCCGGCGTCTGCCGCGGCGGCGCAGAGGCCCTGCTGGATGGCCAGGAGGTCGTCGATCGGAGCGTCGCCGGGCGCGCAGTAGGTGACCATGCAGAGGTGGGGGGTGGCCCCCATCGCGGCGAGATCGGAGAGGGCGACGGCGAGGGCGCGGCGGCCCACCGTCTCGGGATCGGTCCAGGACTTCAGGAAGTCCTCGCCCTCCACGATCGCATCCTGGCTGAGCACGATCCCATCGCCCGCCGGCGGAAGCCAGACCGCGGCATCGTCCCCGCTCGCCACCACCAGCCGCGGATCGGCCTCCGCGCCCAGGGCCAGGGCGGTCAGCCGGCGCAGCAGCTCGGCCTCGCCGACCTCCGCGAGGGTGGGGCCTCCGCCACCGAAGGGACGCCGCGAAGGCGCGGGTGGGCTGCTCACGGGAATCTCCTATGTCAAGCCGCCGCGAGAAAGTCGCGGAGCTGGGTGTTCGCGGCGGCCTCGTCAGCGCGAAGGCGACGATAGATCTCGTCGGAGATGCGCCGACGCAGGGCCCGGATAGCCTCGGTCTTGGTATCGCCGGCAGCTCGTCGGCGGGTGAGGTCGTCCTGAGCCGGTCCGGGGCGCTGCATCTGGGTGATCGCGATCCGGTGCAGGGCACAGTTGATCTGCCGGTTGCCCCCGCGGTTGAGCCGGAAGCGCTCATGGTTGCCCGACCACACGGGGATGGGGGCGGTGCCGTTGTGCATAGCGAAGGCGTTCCGGGACCGGAAGCGGGAGATCCGGCCCACCTCGCCCACGATCTTGGCGGCGCTCAGGGCTCCGCAGCCGAGCAGAGCCAGGACCCGGGGAGCCATCCCCGAGACGCGCTCGCAGATCTCGCGCTCCAGGGCGTTGATGGCGACGGTGAGATCCCGGCAACGCACCACCAACTCCCGGGCGAGCCGAGCCACCACTCCCGGCTGACCCGCCAGGGTGGCCTCCAGCGCCCTCAGCGTGGCGTGCCGGTTCAGAGACCGGGTGGGGGGCTCCTCGCCCGGCTGCAGCTCGTGGAGGTGCCAGCGCAGCCGGTTCTCGATCCGGGTGCGCTCGGCCACCAGATCCTCCCGGTGGTCGACCAGCAGGCGCAGATCGCGGGCCGGGCCGTCGAGCTGGGCCACCGGCAGATCCGGTTCCCGCAACGCCGCCCGAGCTGCGGCCAGCGCGTCGATCGGGTCGGACTTGCCCCGGGTCCGCGCGCCCCTCCGGGCCGCCGCCATCAGCTTCGTGGGCACCCGCAGCACCGCCTCCCCCGCCACCAGGAGCTCGGTGGTCAGGCGCCGGCTGAGATGGCGGCAGTCTTCGATGGCCCAGCGCCGCTCCGGCCACTGGCTCGCCCAGCGCAGTCCCTCAAGATGCCCTGCCGAGGTCGCGGCCACCGTCCTCTGGCCCACCTCGGCCCCGTTCTCGTCCACCGCCACGATGGTGTGGGTTCTCTTGTGAGCGTCGACTCCGACTGTCACCATCTCCTCGTCACCTCCACAGGGGTTGGCACGAGGACCGGTCGGCGGGCATCACTGAGTTGGGGCGGTGCCACGCTCCTATCAAGCCACGTCGGCCGGTCCAGCGTGTCCAGCAGGCGGCGATTCCCATGGAAGCCACGCCGGGGCGGGCACCAACTCTATGAGCCAACCTGCTGGACCCTGTGGAGTCTGGACACTCAGCCGGACTCTAATGGGGGCGGGTAGCGGTCAGACGGGCGGGCTCTTCCCCGAGCCGCCGGCGGGACGTGCGACCTGCGCGCCACCTGTCCCAAACGGCCAAGGATGGCCCATCTGAGATCGAGATATCGCTTTTCATGATAGCGAGGCTATCACGTCAGCTTGACCGGACGCGTCTCCGCCGGATAACCTCCCGCAAGTTTGGTCGTGCGACCTGGCTCCGGGAGGGGGTCGCCGGCCCGGGGAGACCATAGGGGAGATCGGATTGCGGGCTACCCGGAGGCTGATCCCTGCCTTCCTGGCCGTCGCGGTCGTCGTTCTCGGGCTACCCATCGGTCCGAGCCAGGTCCGGGCTGACACCCCCGCCCAGCTCGAGGCGGAGCGAGCCGCACTGCTGCAGCAGCTCGCGGCCATCAGCAGCCAGCAGAGCGCCGCCACCAACGCCCTCACCACCGCCGAGGCCAGCTTCACCCAGGCTACGACGGCTCTCAACGCGTCGCGCGACCAGCTCGCCGCGCTGAACACCGAGCTCTCCACGCTGAACGGTGACATCAGCAGCGACAAGGCTCAGGAGAGTGCCGCGCGCGGCGCGCTCTCCACCCTCGCCCGCGCCACCTACGAGAGCGTCTCGGGCAACACGGTGATGACCGCCGTGCTCAGCGCCAAGGACTTCACCGCGGCGATGGACAGCATCTCCGGGGCGTCGAGCGTCACCACCCAGATCCGCGGCCTGCAGGACACGCTCACCCGCGACCAGGCCGACCTCCTCTCCAAGCAGAGCGAGGTGCAGGCCGACTTCGCCCAGGCCTCCAGCCTCGAGTCCGACCTCTCGGCCCAGTCCAATCAGCTCCTGGCCATCGTCTACCAGCGCAACCAGATCGTCGCCCAGCTCAGCGGGCCGGCGCGGATCCTCGCGGCCGAGATCGACGAGATCGACATGCAGCTCGGCGGCTCCACCATCCCCGGCGGAGCGTGCTCCGACGACTTCGCGTACGGTGACTGCACCTGGTACGTGGCGACCCGGCGCTGCATCCCCTGGGGGGGCAATGCCAATGCGTGGTACTACAACGCCTCGCGACTCGGCTACGAGGAGGGTTCGGTGCCCGAGGTGGGAGCCGTCGCCGTCTGGTACCAGGGCCAGGGCGGCGCCAACGCCTATTACGGGCACGTCGCCTACGTCGAGGCGGTGGGCCCCAACGTGGGGGTCGGCTCGGTGGCGGTCGTGCCGGCCGGCGACTTCGAGATCTCCGAGATGAACTGGGACGCCTGGGACACGGTCGACTACCGCGTCCTCCCCGACGACGCCAGCTACTTCCAGGGCTTCATATACGGTCCGAGCTGAGCCTCGCCGGCGGGCGGTTGCGCCGTCCGGTCCGCGCGGAGCCTCCTCCCAGCCCGCCCTCAGTCCTCCCCGATCTCCTCGACCCGCAGGCGCGGGACCCGGGATGACAACGCGCAGAGCACCTCGTAGCTGATGGTGCCGCCCGCGGCGGCGACCTCGTCGGCACCGAGCCAGGCGTCACCCTGGCGACCGAAGAGGACGGCCTCGTCCCCCGGCCTCACCCCATCGACCAGCGAGACGTCGGCGGTGAGCTGATCCATGCTGATCCTGCCGATGATGGGGCAGCGGCGCCCGCCGACCAGCACGGAGCCGCGATTGGACTGCGCCCGCTGCACCCCGTCGGCGTAGCCGGCCGCGATGGCGGCGACCCGGGTGTCCCGCTCGGCGACCCAGGTGCGACCGTAGCCGACGCTCTGGCCACGGTGCCGGGTCTTGACCTGGGTGACCCGCGCGCGAAAGCTCATCGCCGGCCGGAGCTCGGCGGCCGCCGCGAGCCCGCTGGGGGCGTAGCCGTAGATGGCGATGCCGCAGCGGACCAGGTCGTGGCGGGTCTCGGGAAGGCCGAGCGCCGCCGCGCTGTTGGCCGCGTGGAGGAGCAGCCCCGGCCAGCGCTGCCGCAGCCCGTCGACGGCGTCGACGAAGACGTGATCCTGCCTCAGGGTGAAGTCGGGATCGTCCTCGGCGTCGGCGAAATGGGTGAAGGCGGCCACCGGTTCGACCCTCGCACCGGCTCGCTCGACCGCGCGGGCCAGCGCGGGCACCGCCTCCGGCGGAGCTCCGAGGCGGCCCATGCCGCTGTCGATCTTGAGATGGATCCGCGCCGGGAGGCCATGGCCGGCGGCGGCCGCGGCGGCGGCCACCTGCTCCGGATCCCAGACGGTGATCTGGACCCCGGCGGCGACCAGGGCGTCGAGGTGAGCCGGTGGCGCGGCCCCGACCACGAGGAGGGGGACGGAGAAGCCCTCGGCGCGGAGCTGGAGTGCCTCCTCGGCCGACGAGACCCCGAGCCAGGTGGCGCCGCCGTCCACGGCCGCGGCGGCGGAGAGCGCGGCCCCGTGACCGTAGCCGGCCGCCTTGACCATGGCCATCACCGCCACCCTCTCCCCCACCGCGCGCCGGATGAGCTCGAGGTTGTGGCGGATGGCAGCGGCGTCGACGTCCGCCCACCTGCTGAGCTCCCGGCGCCGGCCGGCGACGGGGAGAGCGACGCCGGTCATGCGCGCCCGCGCTCCCCCCCACGCCGCTCCAGGGCGCGCCGGAGCCGCTCCTGGGCGGTGGGCAGCATCTCGACCACATCGCCGGCGAGGCCACCCGCCCGGCCCCGCTCCGCCTCGACCAGGCACCCGGCCTCGGCGTGCACGGTGACCGCCGCCACCGCGGCGTCGAAGGGGTCCAGCCCGGCCGCCAGCATGGCGCCGCAGACGCCGCTCAGCACGTCGCCGGTGCCACCCGTGGCCAGGGCCACCGTCCGATGCCGGTCGACGTGGAGGCGGCCGTCGGGGGCCGCGACGACCGTCTCCGCCCCCTTGAGGACCAGGGTGACGCCCCGCTCCGCGGCGAACCGGGCGGCCAGGCCGGCGCGGTCGGCCTGTACCTCCCTGGTGGTGAGCCCGGCCAGCCGCGCCATCTCCGCGGGGTGCGGGGTGAGCACCAGCGGGGCGGGGCAGGACCGCCAGTCGAACCCGGCGGCGGCGGCGATGTTGAGCCCGTCGGCGTCCACCACGGCGGGGACAGAGAGACCTCGCAGCAGCTCCGGCAGCGCCGCCTCGGTCGTCCGGGCGCGTCCCAGCCCGGGACCGATGACCACAGAGGTAGCGACCGGGAGGTGGTCCTGGCGGAGGGTGGCGACCGCGGTGGCGTCGAGCCCGGCCGCCCCGGCCTCCCCGACCGGATGGGCCATCACCTCCAGGCAGCGGCCCGCGACCACGGGGTAGACACCGGCCGGGACACAGACCCGGACCAGTCCCGCCCCGGCACGGGCGGCTCCCAGGGCGGAGAGGAGGGCGGCGCCCGCGGTACCCACCGCGCCGGCGACGACCACCACCGTACCGAAGGTCCCCTTGTGACCGCCGGCGGGGCGGGCAGGCAGGCGAAGGCCGTCGGGGGGAGCGAGCGCCGGCGGGCCGCCCGGGCCCTCGAGGGAGGCCGCCACCACCGCGATCGCCAGCCCGGCATCGTGGGTCATGCTGACCGCGATCTCGGTGGCGGTACCGTCCACCCGGATGGTGGGGGCGCCCCCGCGCCGGTTGACCACCTCGATGGCCCGGTAATGGGGGATGCGCAGACCGGCCTCGCCGTACAGCTTCATGACCGCCTCCTTGGCGGCCCAGCGGGTGGCGAAACGCTCGGGCCTGGAGCCGGCCCGGCGCCGCTCGGTGTCGGTGAAGATCTTCTCGGCGAAGCGCGGATGACGGCCCATGGCCGCGGCGATACGCTCGACCGGGGTGACGTCCACGCCGACGACGAGCCGTCTCACCACGGCGCCTTCATCACCGGCAGCTCACTCGACGGTCACCGACTTGGCGAGGTTGCGCGGCTGGTCCACGTCGCAGCCGCGCTCGACCGCGACGTGATAGGCGAAGAGCTGGAGCGGCACCACGTTGACGAGCGGCGAGATCAGCTCGGTGCAGGCGGGGACCCGGATCAGGTCGCGGGCCAGGTCGGGGTCGACGTCGTCGTCGCCCTCGGTGACCAGGGCGATCACCGGGGCGTCCCGCGAGCGGACCTCGGCGATGCTGCTGAGGGTCTTGGCCAGGGTGGCGGCGCGGGTGGCCACCGCCACCACCGGGACCTCGGCGTCGAGGAGCGCGATCGGACCGTGCTTGAGCTCCCCGGCCGCGTAGCCCTCAGCATGGATGTACGAGACCTCCTTGAGCTTGAGGGCCCCCTCGTACGCGGTGGCGACGTTGATCCCCCGCGCGATGTAGATCGCGTTGCGCACGTGGGCGTAACGCTGGGCCATCTCGGCGAGCTGGGGCTCGAGCTCCAGGCAGCGGCGGACCCGGCCCGGGACCTCCCTGAGCTCGGCGACCACGGCGCGGTGCCGTTCGACCGGAAGCGCGCCCCGGGCGGCTCCCAGCGCCAGCGCGATGAGCAGGCCGCAGACCATCTGGGCCACCAGGGTCTTGGTGGCGAGGACGCAGATCTCCGGCCCCGACTGCATGAAGAGGACGGCGTCGGCCTCCAGCGAGAGAGCGCTGCCCACCACGTTGGTCACGGCCACCACCCGGGCGCCACGGCGCCTGGCCTCGCGGACCGCCGCCAGGGTGTCGGCGGTCTCCCCCGATTGGGAGATGGCGATGACCAGGCTGTGCTCGTCGACCAGCGGGTCGCCGTAGCGGAACTCGCTGGCGTTCTCGACCTCGCAGCGCAGCCGGGCGAGCTGGCGGATGGCGGTCGCCGTGTAGAGCCCGGCGATCCAGGCCGATCCCATCCCGATCACCCGCACGTCATCCAGCGCCGGGATCGCCTCCGGGTCGAGGAAGCCGTCGAGGTGGATCTCACCGCCGGCGTCGATGCGGCCACGCAGCGCGTTCTCCACAGCCTCCGGCTGCTCGTTGATCTCCTTGAGCATGAAGTGCGGGTAGCCGCCCTTCTGGGCCTGTTCGACGTCCCAGTCGACCTCGATGGTCCGCGGGGTCACCGCGGCCCCGGCGAGGTCGGTGACCGAGAGCCCCTCGGGGGTGCCGGTAACCACCTCGTCCTCACCGATCAGGGTGACCCGGCGCGCGTAGGGGATCAGGGCGGTGATGTCGCTGCTCAGGAAGACCTCGCCCTCCCCGACCGACGCCACCAGGGGCGCGTTGCGCCGGGCTCCGACCAGGGTGCGGGGCTCGTCGGCGGAGATCACCACCAGCGCGTAGGCGCCCTCGACCCGGCGCAGCGCCGAACGGGTCGCGGCCGCCAGGTCACCGTCGTAGAGCTCCTCGATGAGGTGGGCCAGCACCTCGGTGTCGGTCTCGCTGCGGAGCAGGTGGCCGCGCGCGACCAGCTCGGCGCGCAGCTCCCGGTGGTTCTCGATGATCCCGTTGTGGATCAGCTGGATGCGGCCGTGACAGTCCTGGTGCGGATGGGCGTTCACGACCGTGGGCCGGCCGTGGGTGGCCCAGCGGGTGTGGCCGATGCCCAGATGCCCGGTGGGGACCCCGTCCTGCTCGCAGCGGGCGACCAGGTCGGCCACCTTGCGATCGCTCTTGACCACGGTGTGGTGCCCGCCCTCGGCCCCGTCGAGGACCGCGATCCCGGCCGAGTCGTACCCGCGGTACTCGAGGCGCTGGAGGCTCTCCAGCAGCACCGGGGCGGCCGAGCGCCCACCGACGTAGCCGATGATGCCGCACATCAGGAGGACGCCCCTGCGTGCGGACGCGGACGTCGTACCCGATTCCTCACGTCGCAGGGTCCAACGTCCCCCGCCCGCCCGCGGTTACGCATCATCAGCTGGAGCCTCAGGTGGGGGTGGGGGTCGGAGCCGGGGTGGGGGCCGGGGTGGGCGTCGGGAGCGGCGTGACCGTGATGGTCACCGCCACGGTGTCGGGGCTGACCGTGATCCCGGTGGGGGCCTGGATGGTCACGTGGTAGGTGACCGTCCCGGTCTGGCCGGCGATGTCGATGCTGCCGGTCGTCACCGTGGCCAGGTTGGCGCCGTTGATGAGGTCCTGCGAGCCCGTGAGGGTGACCGTCACCGGGGTGTAGCCGTCCATCGTGACCTGGTCTCCGGCGGGCGCCCCGATCACCGGGCCGAGCACCACCGAGGCGGTCCGGGTGGTGTCCACCCCGACCACGGTGATCGCCACGTTGACGGTGGCGGGGGTGACGTTGACGTCGGAGAGCAGGCGGCCGGCCCCGTCATAGGGGTAGAGGGCCACGGTGCCGTCGAAGTTCGCACGCTGGTTGGAGAGGTCGATCTGCTGGGTCCTGACCTGGATGCCGATCAGCTCGTGCTCGGGCCCGGTCGCGGTGACCGTGTTCGGGGTGGCCACCAAGCTGCCGGTCTCGTAACCGGGTGGCGGGGTGTGGCTCACCGCCACCTCGACCGTCTCGCTGGTGCTCCCCGAGGTGTCGACCGCGGCCATCACCGAGGCGGGTGGGTCGTCGAGGTCGATGTTGGGGTCCGAGTTGGTGATCTTCACCGGCAGCCTGACGGTGGCGGGCACCTGGTTCCCGATCGCCCGGATCGCGTTGTAGTCCACGGTGACCTGGAGGCTGCTCTTGCTGAAGGCATCGAGGTGCTCCTCGGTCCCGGTGATGTAGACGGTGAGGTTGGGGATCGGCGCGGTCAGCAGGTAGCCGGCCGGCAGGCTCACGTTCGGGGCCGGCGGCTGAGGCACCGGGATCGACACCGAGCGGGTCCCCGGCGGGTTGGTCGCGAGCACCACCCCGGCCCAGGACACGATGGCCAGCACCACGGCGAGCAGCTTGAGACGCCAGTTGCGGGTGAGGAAGCCGGGCATCAGGGACTCCGCCGGCCCAGCGCCCGCAGCGCCGCCCCGCTCCTGACCAGGGGCCGGATGGCGGCACCGGGCCGGCGGGACACCGGCGGGAGCACCAGGTTGGTGAGCATCTCCTGGAGCTTGGCGCGGTCCAGGCCGCGATAGAGCTTGCCGCCGTAGGCGAGGCTGATGAAGCCGGTCTCCTCGCTGACGATCAGGATCACCGCGTCGGACTGGAGGGTGAGGCCCAGCGCGGCGCGGTGCCGCGTGCCCATCCGGCCCACGCCGGGCAGCGCCTCGGCCAGGGGGAGCACGCAACCGGCGGCGACCAGCCGGGTGTCGCGGATGATGACCGCCCCGTCATGGAGCGGCGAGCCGATGTAGAAGATGGTGGTGAGGATCTCGGCGGTGACCTCGCCATTGATCCGCACCCCGCTCACCGCGACGTTCTCGAGGCC
>DNAU01000093.1 GCA_003491925.1 Chloroflexota bacterium | reverse complement strand
GCGACCTTCTCGACGCGACCCAAGAGCGAACGTGCCTCTCGCAGGAGCGCCTGGGTCTTCTTGGCTGCCTTCGTGGCAACGGCGTCCGGGCGCTGGTCAGCAGGGGCCTCGTCGGTCATGGCGCCAGTATCCCCTTTCCCGCCGCGGCTGGCGGGCTGGATCACTAGTGCACCGGTCCAGAAATAGGCTTCTGGTTGTAGGGGCGTAGGACCTGGTCGGCGGTCTTCAGCCACACGGAAGGGTGCTTGCGCTCGTTCCAGGCGTCGAGTAAGCGCTGGCTAGCGTCCTTGAGATGGGCGACGCTGCGGAAGACGCTACGGCGGATGGCCTTGCGGTGGATGATCGAGAACCAGGTCTCCACCTGGTTGAGCCAGCTCGAGCTGGTCGGGGTGAAGTGGAGATGGAAGCGGGGGTACGGGTGGCATCATCCCACCAATCGCAGGGAGACCCAGAGGGCCACGGTCGCGGCGACCAGCACCGGCGGCACGGTGAAGGCGCCCAGGCGCATGAACTCCGAGATGGGCAACTCCTCTCCGCGCTGCCGGAGGACACGTCGCCAGAGCAGGGTGGCGAGCGAGCCGACGTAGGTCAGGTTGGGCCCGGTGTTGACGCCGATCAGAACCGCGAGTACCGGCCCCGGACCGGCGGCGGCCACCGCCGGGAGGAGGAGGAGCACCGCCGGCAGGTTGTTGATGAGGTTGGCGAGCACGGCAGCGACGACCGCGATGAGCAGGAGCGAACCGAGTGATGTCCCCCCCGGCACGAGGTGGGTCACGAGCGAGCCGAGCCCGTGGAGCGAGAGGGCCTTTACGATGATGCCGAGGGCCACCACGAAGGCAAGGAAGGGAACTTCGAGCGCGAGGCCGACATCGCGGACGGCTGCGCGCCGCTTCACCAGGACCGGCACGGCGAGGGCGACCGCGCCGCCGAGTGCCGCGAACGCAGGAGCGACGTGAAGGACGGATGTCACGAAGAACCCGAAGAGGGTGAGCACCACCACCACGCACGCGAACACGGGGACCGGTCGCCGGGTGGCGGTGACGGCTTCGGCGTGTCCGACGAGATCGGCGGCGAAGAACCTCCGCAGCACCAGCCACTCCACGAAGATCGCCGCCAACCATGGCAGCGCCATGGTTGCGCCGAAGCGGACGAACGACAACCCGCTGGCGCTGAAAGCCAGGAGGTTGGTGAGGTTGGAGACGGGCAGGAGCAGCGAGGCCGAGTTCGCGAGGTGGGTGCACGCGTAGACGTGCGGCTTGGCCCGCAGCCGAAGTCGCGCCACCGTGGCGAACACGACGGGAGTCAGCAGCACCACGGTTGCGTCGAGGCTGAGCACGGCGGTGACCGTGCTCGCCACCGCGAACACGAGCGCGAGGAGCGTGACCGGCCTACCCCGAGAGCCGGTCGCCATCCAGGTCCCGGCGGCCTCGAACAGGCCGTAGCGATCGCACAGATTGGCCAGGACCAGGACGGCGGCCAGGAAGCCGATGGTCGGCGCGAGGCTTTTCGCCTCGGCGCCGGCCTGGCTCAGCGAGAGGACTCCGAGCAGCAGGAGCAGGGCAGCGGCCGGAACCGCGACCACGGCCTCCGGCAATCCCCAGGGTCGAACCATCGCCCACCCCAGCGTCCCAACGAGGAGCAGACCGGCAAGCGTCTCGGCAATGGGGCCCGGCACCGTTACAACCGCCGGCCTGCTCTACTCGGGTCTACGCGTTGGGCCTGGCTTCGCCCGGAGGGGGCGCGTCCTGCGTGTACCCCGCTTCAGTGCCGACGTTTGGCTCCTCTTCGCCCGGAGGGGGAGCGTCCTGCGTGTACCCTGCTTCAGTGTGGACATTTGGCTCGGCTTCGCCCACTTCGGGCGCGTCCTGCGTGTACCCCGCTTCAGTGCCGACGTTTGGCTCGGCTACACCCGCCGGTTCCTTGTCATCTTCCCTGGCCATGTGAACTCCTCCTTGCCCTTGTGACCGGACGTGATAGCGATCGGACGCGTCCGACGGTGTGGGCTCCGACGCCCGCCGACCGGATGAGGTAATCTTACACGATCATGGCAGATATGCAAGGACCCCCACCCCCGCCCCCCGGCGATGAGGAAGAACTGGTCGCCATCCCGCGGCTGGCGGAGCGGACCGGGGTCACCCCCCGGGTCCTGCGCTACTGGGAGGAGCTCGGCCTGATCAGCCCCACCCGCGAGCACGGCAAGCTGCGCTACTCACCGCGGGACACGGCGATCGCCCGGCTCACCAAGCGCCTCGTGGATTCCGGGGTCTCCCTGGATGGGCTCCAGATGCTCAAGCAGCTCGCCGAGCGCGAGGTGCGGGGAGCCGGGCGTGATCGCGACGGGGTCGCGCTCACCGAGCTGGCCCTGCGCATCCTCTACCAGCGCAAGGCCTTTCGCGAGGCGACCGGCATGGACGAGGAGCAGTACCCGGAGGGACACCCGCCCCCGCCGCCCCACGGGCCCGGGAGGCCGGAGCCCTGGCGCGGTGAGCCGGGGCCAAAGGCCCACGGTCCGAGGCCTCACCCGCCACCGGGCTGGTAGCGCGGGCTCGCCGGGCCTGGAGCCGCCCGCGTCCCGCTTCGTCAGTGCTGCGGCGAGGTTGGCCACCGCCTCCCGCAGCGTAGGTGCATAGACCGAAGGCTGAACCCCGCTGCCATCCACGTGGACGGAGTGCTGACCTCGCCAGCGGCTCTTGGAGTCCCCTGATCGCAGCGGACCACGGCCAGCTCGCCCTTGGCGACGAGCTCCTGCGGGGTCCGCACGGAGAGCGTCATCGCCTCTCAGGCGTCTCGGGCGGTGGCGCGTGTCGGTACGCTCGCGCACCCATGACCGGAGTCAGCCCCGCCGCCTGGGCGCCCTCACGGTGCCGCCGGTGCTGCTTGCCGCGACCGTGGCCCTCTGGCTCTCCTTGCGGTTGGTGGGATAATGCACCCCGTGCGCATCGTCGTCTGGGTGGTCGAAGGGACGTGGCAGGGATGCGTCGACGCAGCCAGCCAGAGCATCCCCTCAGACGCGCGGGTCGCACTCCTCCACGTCACCCCCTCCGAGGTTACCGAGGTTGCCGAGGTGGCCGCGTCAGGGCTGCTCGGGCGGGGGTTCCCGGGGCGCAGACCCACCCACCCGCTCCAAGCCGTTGCCGATGAGGCCGCCTCGGAGTTGCTCGCCGCCGCCGCGGCGCGGCTCGGCCGTCAGGATGTGGAGCTCATCCATCGTCGGGGACGGGTCGGGCACGAGGTCATCGGTGCCGTCGCCGAGAACGTCGACCTGCTGGTGGCGGCCCGCGACGGTGACCACTCGCGCCTGGGTCCGCACAGCTTGGGCTCCGCCACCCGCTTCGTTGTCGACCACGCCCCCTGTGCCGTGCTGCTGGTCTGGCCAGATAAGCCACCGGGTATCGAGACAATTCCACCACCGCCGTGGTGACCACTCGCGGCTGGGTCCGCGGCTGAAACTTCGGCCCGTCCCGACCGAAGCCGCCGGAGCCGCTGGTGCGGGCCGGAGTCCCGGATTCGTGCCCTTATGCGGGCCAGAGAGGGCCGGCAACGAACGCTCGCGACCTGGTGGAAACCTCGACTCTGCTGCATCCGGGAGAGCGGGCCTATCCTGAAGAACATCCTTCTGGGGCAGCCCAACGCTCTCCAGGTTCAGCCTTGCTCCTATCGACGGCGAGGATCCGGTCGGTGACTACCGATCGTCGAGAGGGCCGGGACCGTGTGGCGGTCCGGGTGGGCCTGGCGGCCCGGGATGGTGCGGCGGCCCAGGTGGGCCTAGCGTCACCGGCGTCCGCCTGCCCCGTGGCTGTCAGTGCGTCCGGCAACCCGTCGGCGTCCAGGGACGTGGTGTACGAGGAGGCTGAAGGTCCTCACAAGGTGCTAACCCCCTGGAGGTAGGCCTCCTGGAACACACTCCCGAGGGCCTGGTGGCCCTTGCGGTTTTCAAGTGCCCCGTTTGGCGTGTTGCGGCGTGTCGTGGAGTGCTGCCCTGGATACGAATCACGACAGGATGGTGGTAGTTAAGTGCCGCTCTGTACCGCCTCGTGCCGCCGCCGTGGGGGTACGGTTGGGGGTAGTTGCGAGCGCACAAGATGGTCTCCGACGGCCGCGTGGTCGGCGCACCGCGACGGCCGCGCTGCGATCCCGAAACAGAGACGCCCGCCGCACTCTGGTGCGGCGGGCGCGAGGGACGCGGGGTGGAGGCCAGGAAATCAGCAGCCCTTCCCGAGAAGGGGCGGGGGAAGGTGAACGCAGGAAGCGCTGATGGACTGGTCGGACTGATCCGAGACCGACGCGGCCGGCGCCGTCACGGTGCGCACGATGGTCTGGGTCGGCGAGGTGGTGAGGCGAACGGCGTATCCCGCCGCACCCCCGATCACCAGGGCCAGAAAGAGGAGAGAGGTTGCCAGCAGGCGCCAGGTGCGGATGGCCATTGTCGGCTGCGTGCGGACGGCTTCCATGGGAATCACCTCGAGAGCTGTCACCACCGTCCTCCGGTGGTCGACCCTCACTCACTCGGCGCCAGGAACCGCCTGGCAGTGCCAGAACCGGGCTGGCGATCGGTCAGAGGACCCAGGTCGTGGGCGCCGGAGGATCGTAGACGCAGAAGATGCCGGTGCGGACGGAGCGGCGCAGATGGTGGCCGAGCTCAGCGTGCGCGCTCTCGATGCGACTGATCGCCTCCCGGATGCGGCCGGTCACCGCCTTGCGGGCCCGCTCGGCCGGATCCAGGCTGGTCCGATCCCGCCCGCCGAGACCACCGCAGCGCTCAGCTCGCCGAGCAGGAACTCCCGCTCCCGGCGCCCCCGCGTCTCTCGCTCGGGGTCGTTGGCCGCCTCGGCGTCGGCGAGCTCCTCGTCCAAATCAGCCAGGCGCTGCCGGTACTGCTGGCGGGCCTCGAGGTCGAGCAGTGGCCCAGCACCGGCCTCGACACCGAACCCGGGCTGGGTCGCAGTCCGCTGCCACGGGGTCCGAGGCTCAGCCTGTCCGTTCGCCGCCAGCTCAACGGCCGCCACCTCGCGTCCCGGGTAGGCCAGCAGCCGCGCGATGTCGCGCAGCCCCTTGCTGTCCCTGAGGCGGACGACCCGACCGGCGAAGCCCAGCGACCAGAACTCTCCCTCCCTCACGAAGGAGCCGGAAAGTGCCGGTTCCGTGGGCCCCTCCGCCGGCACGCTCGGAGGTGACGCTTCGGGTCCGGGCTCCGGCGTGTCGGATAGAAATGCCTGGGCTTCCGCGACTGCCTGGTCGAGGCTGAGCTGCATTCCCTCACGCCAGGCGGCATCCGCGTCGTCGGAGACCTGCTCCCTGGCAATCCGGATCCATCGTTGAGAGCGCTCGGCATCCCCCGCGATGTCCCGATAATGAGCCCGCTCCATGGCTGCTGTCGCCGCCGCCAGCAGCCGCAACCCGCGCGCCGGCTCTCCGAGCTGAATGGCGAGAATGCCGGTATCATGGATCGCACCTGCGGTGACGGCGGGGGTGGCCCCGATCTGGGCGATGATCGGAAAGGCGCCCTGCAATGCTGGCCGCGCCGCGCCATGGTCTTGCATGTCGACCGCGACATCCGCCAGATTGCAACGGTGCACCAGCCCGGGCCACGTGGCGCCGTGCCGTTCGGAGATCGCGAGGGCGTGAAGGAAGTGGTCACGCGCGGCCGCATGGTTGCCTTCGTCGAACGCGACCATGCCCAGTCGGTTCAGGGGCCTCATCTGCAGCCGTTCATCCCCCTCCTCTCGGGCCAGGCGGAGAGCTTCCTCGGCGAAGGGGCGCGCGGCCTCGAGGTCGCCGCGGTGGACCGCCACGCCGGCCTGGTAGTTCAGCACGTGCACCAGCTCCCGGCGCTTTCCATCTCGGGTGGCGAACTGGCGCGACTCGCCCAGATAGGCTTCCGCAGCGTCGTAGTCCCCATGATTCATGGACAGCATGCCCGCCATCAAATAGGCCCTGCCCTGCCGTTCGCCTCCGCCCCGGATGACCTGCAGCGACCAGTCGATACCCTCGTGGAGCTCGCGGGCGTAGCAGTACCAGACGAGGGATGCAGCGAGGCGGGCGGCATCGTCGCGGCCATTACCGAAGCCCCAGCTGAGAGCAGAGCGGATGTTGGGCAGCTCCTCGTCGATGCGATGCAGCCACGGCAGATCGGGACCACCGAAGATCGCGGGTTCCGCGGTCTCGGACAGGTGGGCAAGGAAGTGGAGGTGGCGGCTGCGCGCGTCGTCCTCATCTGCAGGCTCCGATCGGAGCTTGTCGGCAGCGTACTGGCGCACCGGCTCGAGCAGGCGGAAGCGTGCCTCCTCGTGAGCAACGTCCGCAACCACCAGTGACCGTGCCACCAGCGACGCGACCAGCTCGAGCGGGGTGGTGTCCAGCGCGAGCCCGGTGAACAGAGCCTCGGCCGCCTCGATTGTGAAGCCGCCCACGAAAACCGATAGCCGGGCGAACGCGGCTCGTTGCACGGGGGTGAGCAGCTGATGACTCCAGTCGAGGGTCGCCCTCATCGTCCGATGTCGGGCCAGTCGATCCACCCCTCCCCTGACGAGCAGGGCGAGGCTGTCGGCGAGGCGCGAGCTGACCTGTTTCGGAGATAGGACTGCCATCCAGGCGGCCGCCAGCTCTAAGGCAAGGGGCAGCCCGTCGAGGTCTTGACAGACGGTGACGACGTCGCCGACATTGTCCGCGGTGAGGTCGAAGGTCGGCATCGCGTGCCGGGCTCGGTCGCAGAAGAGCCGCACGGCCGAGGTCGCGGCTGCATTGGCCACCTCATGCGCCCCCGCGGGCGGAAGATCCAGAGGCGGCGTCCGCCAGACCTGCTCGCCTTCAACGCCGAGCGGCTCTCGACTGGTGGCGAGCAGCCGCAGCTCAGGGCACTGCGTCAGCAGCCGCCTCGCGGCAGCCGCCACCCCCTCCAGAAGATGCTCGCAGTTGTCCAACACGAGCAGCTGCCGGCCCGAGGAGAGCACTCCGGCCGCACGTTCCAGATGATCAAGGTCGCGATCCTCCAGGCCGCCGACCGTCTGCGCGATCGCCGGCCCCACCAGATCGGGGCTCTCCACCAGGGCGAGCTCCACGAGCCACACCCCGTCAGGAGAGGTGTCCAGCCCGCCGCGGACAAGCTCGAGAGCGAGCCGGGTCTTGCCCACGCCACCCGCCCCGGTGACGGTGACCAGGCGATCCGAGGCGAGGAGTGATCGGAGCTGGCTCAGCTCCTCCTCTCGCCCAAAGAAGCGGGAAAGGGACGGCCGAAAGCCGGCGTCCAGACCCGACCGCACGGTCACAGGAAGGACGATAGGCGAGCCTGCCAGCAGGGTCAACGCGCCACCGCTTAGAGATCACGTCTCCAGCGGTGGATCGTCTCACCGGGCCGTCTGGGGTGATTCTTAGGCGCTCGCAACTACCCCCACGGGGGCGGTACGAGGCGGTACAGGGCGGCATTCATGCTCTCCTTGACGCGGTGGCCGCGAGCCCGACGAGCCTAAGAAACGCCTTAGAGCTTGCGCCAATAGGTG
>DNAU01000302.1:207-7850 GCA_003491925.1 Chloroflexota bacterium | reverse complement strand
CTGCTGGACCGGGACCGGGGTCAGCATCGCCGCCAACAAGGTGCCCGGCATCCGGGCGGCGCTCTGCAAGGACGCCGAGACAGCCCGCGCCGCCCGCCGGTGGAATGGCGCCAACGTGCTCGCCATGGCTCTCGACGGCGCCACCCCGGAGGCCGCCCAGGCCATCGTCGACGCCTTCCTGGGATCCGCCGGGGTGGAGCCGGAGGAGGCGGCCAACGTCGAGCGCGTCGCGGTGATGGAGCGCCGCTACGCCGGGCACGGAGGTGAGCGCCGGAGCGCGGAGGTCTGACCCGAGCGCCGCGCCACGCCCTCGGTGCCCCGTCCGCGACCACCAGTCCGCGATGCGTAGGATGAGGGCGGTGACGGCCGTCCGCATCCTCTGCGTCATGGGCTCGGGAGAGACCGCTCCGACCATGGCGCCGGTCCACCGCGAGCTTATCGAGCGGGTCGGCGGTGACGGTGCCCGGGCGGTGCTCCTGGACACCCCGTTCGGCTTCCAGGAGAACGCCGACGAGCTGGTCGCCAAGGCCCAGGAGCACTTTCAGCGCAGCATCGGGCACCCCCTCGAGCTGGCCAGCCTGCGCCGTGTCGAAACCTCCTCCGAGGTGGAGCGGGAGGCGGCCTACAGCCGTATCCACGACGCCGACTACATCTTCTCCGGCCCGGGCAGCCCCAGCTACACGCTCCGCCAGTGGCGCGAGACCGAGATCCCGGGGTTGCTCCGTCAGAAGCTGGAGCGGGGTGGCTGCGTCACCCTCGCGTCGGCCGCCGCGATCACCCTCGGGGTGGTCTCGCTCCCGGTCTACGAGATCTACAAGGTGGGCGAGCCGGTCCACTGGCTTGAGGGGCTCGACCTGCTGAGCACCGCCGGCATCCGGGCCGCGCTGATCACCCATTGGGACAACGCGGAGGGCGGGACCCATGACACGCGGTTCTGCTACATGGGCGAGGGCCGCCTCACCCAGCTCGAATCGCTCCTCCCCGACGGGGCCGCGGTCCTCGGTGTCGACGAGCACACCGCGCTCATCGTCGACCTGGGGGCCGGGCGGGTCGAGGTGCGCGGCCGGGGCCGGGCCGTGGTCAGGCGCCACGGGGCCGAGACCAGCCTGCCCGCCGGCACGGAGGTCTCCCTCGCCGAGCTGCAGGCGATGCTCGCCGGCACGACCGCCGGCGCGTCCGGGACCCCCGCCGGCATCGCGGCCGAGCGGCTGGAGCAGCCCCCGGAGCCCAGCGCACGGGAGGAGCCGTTCCTGGCCCTCCTCGGTGAGCGTGGGGATGAATTCGACCGCGCCCGCGACCGCAGGGACGTGGAGGGGATGGTCGCCGCCATCCTGGCCGTCGAGAGCACCCTGGCCGAATGGTCGACCGAGACCTTCTCGGGTGACGAGCGCGAGCGGGGCCGGTCGCTGCTGCGGCGGATGGTGACCCGGCTGGGGGAGCTCGCCACCGAGGGGGCCGTCGACCCCCGGGAGCGGGTGGCCCCCCTGGTGGAGGCGATCCTGGCGCTGCGCCGCCAGTTCCGGGCCGAGCGCCGCTTCGAGGACGCCGACCGCCTGCGCGACCTGCTCACCGGCTGCGGGATCGAGGTGCGCGACGGCCGCCAGGGCGAGGGCAGCGGGTGGGAGCTCTCGGGCATGGCCGCGGCCGGCTGAGCGGGCGCGGTTCGCCGGCGCCCCAGGGTCGGGCCGGCGAGGTTGGAGGAGGATCCACGAAGCTCTGCCACGCAGGGCGGCGGTCCACTCCCAGCCGGTGTGCCTGCTTCCCGGGGGTAGCATCGCTGGCACCGGAATCGCCACGGGCGCACCAGAAGGGGTTGCCATGACCACCTACTACGAGACCCCGCCCCGGCGCCTGGGCCTCTCCAGCATCAGCCTGAGCCCGCTGGGACTCGGCTGCTGGGCGATCGGAGGTCCGACGGTCGGGGACGACGGCCGGGTCACCGGCTGGGGCGATGTCGACGACGGCGAGTCGATCCGGGCCATCCAGCGTGGCTTCGAGCTCGGGGTGACCTTCTTCGACACCGCCGACAGCTACGGGGCCGGCCACAGTGAGCGGCTGCTGGCCCGCGCGCTCGGCCTCCACAACGAGGAGGTCGTGATCGCCACCAAGTTCGGCTGGACCTTCGACGACGACGGCAGCCGGAGGGGCCACGGCATGAACGTGAGCCCCGCCTACATCCGCTCCGCCTGCCACGCCTCCCTGCGCCGGCTCCAGCGTGACGACATCGACCTCTACCAGCTCCATGTCGGCAGCCTCCCCGACGCCCAGGCGGACGAGGTGGTGGAGACCCTTGAGAGTCTCCAGGCCGAGGGCCTGATCCGCCACTTCGGCTGGAGCTGCGACGTGGTCGAGCAGGCCCGGCGCTGGGCCGATCGGGTCACCTGCTCCGCCCTGCAGTTCATCTGCAACGTGCTCCAGGAGACCCCGGGGATGATCGAGCTCTGTGAGCAGAACCGGATGACCGCGGTCATCCGCAGCCCGCTCGCCTCCGGCTTCCTGAGCGGCAAGTACGGGGCCGACGCCCGGCTCCCCGGCGACGACTGGCGGGCCCAGGCGGTGGAGCGGGGGTGGGGCGATCTCTTCAACCCCGATGGGAGCGGCAACGCCCGCTGGCTGGCGCAGCTGGACGCGCTCCGCGAGGTGCTCACCGACGGGGGGCGCACGCTGGTGCAGGGAGCCCTCGGCTGGCTCTGGGCGCGCAGCCGGGTCACCGTGCCCATCACCGGGTTCCGGACCGTGGCCCAGGTCGAGGAGAACGTCGGGGCCATGAACTTCGGTCCGCTCTCCGCGGCCCATATGGCGCGCATCGACCAGATCCTCGGCCGCTGAGCGGTCCCGCTCGCGGGGTCTTCGCCCCGGCCGCCGTGCCCCGGCAGCGGCCGCCCACCTCCTGGCGAGCTCCTCGCACCGGAGCACTCGCGCGTCGGCAACACTCGTGCCCCGAGACGCTCCTCCCGAAACACTCCCGCAACGTCGGCGCGCCAGCCTCGTCCAGGCCGCCTCTCCGAGGTGGCGAACCGGACATGGGAGGAAGCAGAGCGATGTCCCTTCGACTCACGATTCGCAGGTCCACGGCGCGGTCGGCCGGCCTGATCGGCGGCGCCCTCGTCGCCCTGGTGGCGGGTGCCACCGTCACGGTCGGCGCCGAGAGCTACCAGCCGGCCGTCCTCTACACGGAGAGCAACGCCGCCGCGGCGCAGGGCGGCAACGCGATCCTGGCGTTCCGCGCTCAGAGCGACGACGTCATCCCGTTCGCCAGCTTCGCCACCGGCGGCGCCGGCACCGGCACGGCGCTCGGCTCGCAGGGTGCGCTGGCGCTCGCGGCCTCCGGGCAGCGCCTGGTGGCCGTCAACGCCGGCACCGACACCGTCTCCGCCTTCGCGGTCGAGTCGGACGGCAATCTCCGGCTGCTCGACACCGCACCCTCGGGTGGGACCGACCCGATCAGCGTCACCGTCTGGGGACAGCTGGTCGAGGTGCTCAACGCGGGGAGCAGCACCGTCTCCGGTCTCTGGCTCGGCGCCGGCGGCCTGCACCCCCTGACCATGGCCGCTGCCACCGCCAGCCTGTCGGTGGGGGCGAGCTCCCCCGAGCAGGTGTCGTTCACCCCTGACGGGTCGCGCCTGGTGGTGACCGAGAAGGGGAGCAGCACCATCGACACCTTCAGCGTCGGCGCCGGCGGCAGCCTGGGAAGCGCCGTGACCACGCCCGCGACCGGGGCCGCTCCATACGGCTTCGGCTTCGACCGCTCCGGTGATCTGGTCGTGTCGGACGCCGCCGGCGGACCCGACGGCACCAGCGCCGTGACCACCTACCGCATCGAGAAGGGCGGCATGCTCGATTGGATCAGCGACGTCGCCGACGGGCAGGACGCCGCCTGCTGGCTGATCGTCAACCCCAGCGGCAACCGGGCCTACACCGCCAACGCGGCCTCCGGGACCATCTCGTCCTACGACGTGGGTGCCTTCGGCCACCTGACCCTCAGGGCCTCGGTCGCTGCCACCACGGGTGGACACCCGGTCGACCTCGCCATCTCCGGCAGCACCCTGTACGACCTGGTCAGCCCCCAGGGCGAGATCGCCACGGCCCCCATCCTCCCGGGCGGGGACCTGGGCACGGCCACCCATCCTGTGACCGGCCTGCCCGCCTCGGCGACCGGGCTGGTCGCCGCCACCCCGTAACCCGCATCGACGCGCTGAGGCCGGGCGGCATCGCGCCGCCCGGCCCCACCATCAGAGCTTCCGCAGCCGGCCGGAGCCGGGGCCCGGAACATACTGGCGAGGCCATGACCGAGGCCCCCGCGGTGGCGACCGCCGCCCCGATCCTGCTGGTCGAGGATGACCCGACGACCATCGACGTGGTTCGCGCCTACCTCGAGCACGAGGGCCATGCCACCGCGGTCTGCCGCTCCGGCGGCCAGGCGCTCGACGTCATGCGTCAGGTCGCGCCCCGCTGCGTCGTGCTCGACGTGATGCTTCCCGAGCGCGACGGCTTCCAGATCTGCACCGAGATCCGCCGCCGCGGGTCCACGGTGCCGATCCTGATCCTGAGCGCGCGGGCGGACGAGGTCGACCGGATCTCCGGCCTGGGGGTGGGCGCGGACGACTACCTGGTCAAGCCCTTCAGCCCCCGCGAGCTGGTGGCACGGGTGGCGGCGCTCCTCCGCCGCTCCGAGATCGCGCCCCGTCCGCTGGCGGTGCTCCGGCTGGGCAACCTCGAGCTGCTCCCCGGAGGGCACGAGGTGCGGGTCGGAGGCTCCCGGCTCGGGGTCACCCGGCGCGAGCTCGACCTGCTCGCCGCTCTGCTGGCCGGGCCGGGCCGGGTCTTCAGCCGGGCCCAGCTGCTCGCCCATCTCCAGGACACCGACGAGCCGTCCTCCGGCGAGCGCACCGTCGACGTGCACGTCACCCGCCTCCGCGAGAAGCTGCGCGCGGCCCGCGCCTCGGTGGCGATCACCACGGTGCGGGGCGTCGGCTACAAGATCGAGCCGGTGGCCCGCCCATGAAGAGTGCCCCGCTCATGAAGCGTCTCACCGCGCTGCTCACCATCGCGCGCAGATCCTGGGGCTGGCTCGGCCTGCGCTGGCAGCTGGTGGTGCTCAACGCGGTGGTGATCGGCGCCACCGTGGCCACCATCGTGCTGCTGATGGACCACATCGCCGAGCCCAGCTTCATGAGCATCATGCACGCCGCCGGCCAGCCGGTCGACCCGGCGGCGGGGCAGCGCGCTTACGACGCGGCGGTCTCTGCCGAGGTGTATCCGACCATCGCCATCGGGGCGGCCGTGGCGGTGCTGCTCAACTTCCTCTTCGTGACCCTGGCACTGCGGCCGCTGCGCGCGGTGCGCGCCGCCGCCCGGAGCATGGCCTCGGGTGCGGAACCCTCGCCGATCGAGAGCATGCGCCGCGACGAGATCGGCGACGTCGCCGAGTCGGTGAACGAGCTGGCCCGTTCTCTCAAGCGCCTCGAGGACCTGCGCCGCCAGCTGACCAACGACGTGGCCCACGAGCTGCGCACCCCGCTGCACAACCTGCTCGGCCTGCTCGAGGCGATGCGTGACGGCGTCATGCCGGCGTCGCCGGAGCATCTTGATCGCGCTCATCTCGAGCTGGGCCGGCTGATCGCGCTGGTCGAGGACCTGCGCGCCCTCTCCGATGCCCAGCTCGCGCGCGACCGGATGGATCGACGTCCACTCGACCTGGTCAGGCTGGTGCGCGACACCATGGGCAGCTTCGCCACCGCGATGGCCGGCCGCCGGCTGAGCTGGACGGTGGAGAGCCACGGATGGTCGCCGGTGGTCACGGGCGACCGGGTGCGGCTGGCCCAGGTGGTGGGCAACTTGGTCGACAACGCGATCCGGCACGCCACACCCGGCACCGCGATCACCGCGCTGGTGTCGTCGACCGGGGAGACCACGGCCAGGGTGGCCGTCAGCGACATCGGCGACACTGTCCCGGCCGACGCCCTCCCCTACCTCTTCGAGCGATTCTTCCGGGTCGACCCCAGCCGGGCGCGCGGGAGCGGGGGTGCCGGCATCGGCCTCGCCATCGCGCGCGAGCTGGTCGACGCCCACGGCGGCACTGTCGGTGCGAGCTCGGACGGCCGCGGGGTGACCGTCTGGTTCGAGCTGTCGGTCGCTGCGGCCGATGAGGTGCTGGCGGTCGGGGCGGTCGGCCGGCGACGGCAGGGTCGCCCTCGAGAGACGGCGGTCCGCGCCGGCTGAGGGTCGGCGCGGAGGCCTCCACTTCCCCGGGGCCGAGCAGGCACGCCTTTCGCCGGTCGCAAGCCGGCGCGCTTCGCGGTCACATGAAGGCTCCCCGTGCCAGTCGCGCGCGACGACGGTTGCAGACCATGGGCGGCCCCTGTTGCAGGTCGCACCCTGCCTCTGTTGCGGCTCGCGTGCGGCCTCTGGTGCGGGTCACGCGGCCTCCCGCGCGGGTCGCACGTATCCTGTCTAGCGGGTCACACGTCCCCTCTCCGCTGCGGGTAGGATGCCTTCCGTGGAGAACCTCTCGGGTGCGAGATGGAGTGGCTCCGCCGGCGAGGCCGCCTGGGTGCGCGACCGCCTCTCTCCCTTCGAGGTCTACGAGGTCGCGTCGGTGGTCCCGGGGGGGTACGAGGCGTATGCGCGCGTCCTCCACCCCGCCGCGGTCCCCGAGGATGCGCGCCCGGTCCGCTGGCGCGATGTGGCGGCCTGGAGCGGAGGCACGGTCGACCGCGGCACCCAATTCCACTCGATCGCCCTGCCTCCGGTCCGGCCCGCCGCGGAGCCACCCTGGGGCGGGTCGGGCCCGCTGGCCGGCACCCTCCACCCGCCCGACGCGGCGGTGCTCGCCGAGGTCCTGCGGGCGGCGACCTCCACGCCCGAGCTCTGCTTCTTCTGCCTCTGGGACGGTTACGGGTGGGAGCGGGGGGCGAGCGGTCTGACCCCCGTTGGCGAGCCTTCGGCACGGCAGCCCGGTCCCATCCCCGAGGCCGTCCTGAACGGACCGCGGGTCCGCCTGCCGCGGCGCGACTACCTCCTCTACACCGGGCAGGTGGAGGCGGTGGTCCCCACCGCGCTGCTCGGGGAAGGGCGCCGGCAGGCCGCGAACCTCTGGTGGCCTGCCGATCGCGCCTGGTGCGTTGCCAGCGAGGTCGATCTGGCCTGGACGTATGTGGGCGGCTCCGCCTCCGCGGTCGACCGCCTGCTCGGCGATGCGCGCGTCGAGGCCGTCCCCGCCGCGGCCGGCGACCCGCTGACCCGGGTCGAGGCATGGGTGCAGCGGTGGGTCGACGCGGGCACCGAGGCTCTGCTCACCACCGCCTGGCCACCGTCACCACCTCCATGGGTTCGCTCCAGGCCCTCCTGGAGAGGCCGCGAGGTCGACGGCCGGGATTGCTGCTGATCCGCCGGGACGGCTGGGGCGCCGATGCCCGGGTCCGCCATGCCGGCAAGGACGGGCTTCGTCGCTCGGTATCCTTCCACCTGACCCGCGCGGTGATCGCGCTGGTCGGCGGGTAGCCAGGAGGACCGCACGCGGATGGGTGACCAAACCGGCGCACGCCATCGCGGCCGGTGGCTCCGCGGACTCCTCTCGGTTCCCGTGGTCTCCGTCCGCGTGAGCGGGGTGACCGGCGGCGCGGCGGTCGTGGTCGGCGCCC
>DNAU01000302.1:0-159 GCA_003491925.1 Chloroflexota bacterium | reverse complement strand
CGGCGCCCGGGTGGTGGACAGCGCCGCCGTGGCGGGGAGCGTGGCCGTGCTGCGCAGCGTCGCGGTGGCGGGCAGCGCCGCAACCGCCTACTCGGCAGGGGTCGCCGGGAGCGCGGCCACCGTCGGCTCGGCCGCGGTGGCGGGGAGCGCCGCGACCGC